>DASYKM010000172.1:0-28111 GCA_035995425.1 Steroidobacteraceae bacterium | reverse complement strand
GAACGCGAGGATGTTCTGCGCCGGCTCCTTGCCCAGGAAGTGGTCGATGCGGAAGATCTGGTCTTCGCTGAAGACCTCGTGCAGCCGCGCGTTCAGCGACACGGCGCTCGCCAGGTCGGTGCCGAAGGGCTTCTCCATGATGATCCGCGAGCGCTCGACCAGCCCGGCCTCGCCGAGCATGCGCACCGCCGACAGCGCCGCGCTCGGCGGCACCGACAGATAGTGCAATCGGCGACTTTCCGCGCCGACAGACGCCTCGGCGCGCGCCACCGCCTGGGCGAGCGCGGAGGGACCCGACGCCAGGGAGACATAGTCGAGCGAACCCGCGAAGGTGCTCCAGTCTTCGTCGGATACCTTGCGCGCGGAAAATTCGTTCAGCGACTCGCGCGCGAAATGTCGAAAACCTTCCGCGTCGAATTGATCGAGCGACACGCCGATGATGCGGCAGCCGGGAATGAATCCCGCGCGGGCCAGGTGCAGCAGGCCCGGAATGAGCTTGCGGCGGGCGAGGTCGCCCGTCGCTCCAACCAGAACCACAACTTGCGGAAAGCGCGGACCGACACCCGCTGGAACCTTCGCCACGGTGTACTCCCTTCTTGCTAGTAGAGAACACCCCTCGTGACAAAGGTTTTACCACATCGGGGCCTGTCCCCATGCTTCACATCGTGACGGTCACTTCCGCGCCCTTGTACTCAACCGTGGCATCGCTCGCGGCGTCGAGATCGGCTGGCGCCCTGGCACCTGCCTTGATCCAGCGAACCTTGAACGTGCGTTCCCCGGCCATGCCGGGATAGCTGCCGGAGCGCGCGCCGATGGTCAGCGTGCCCTTGCCGGCGTCGTAACGCATCGGGATGCGCGCGAACTCACCGCGCTCGTAGCCATAACTCACGCCGTCGTCTTCGTAATAGTCGAAGCTGCCATCAGCGCCCGTGAACACGAACAGCGTGATCGGCGCGCCGAGCTTCTCGGAGGTGAACTGAATATCCGGTCCCACCGGCACGATGGACCCGGCACGCACGTATAGCGGCATGCGTGACAAAGGAGCCGCCGCGTCGACGCTCTGCCCGCCGGCGGTCTTCGCGCCCGTGTGGAAGTCGTACCAGTCAGCCCCGCCCGGTAGATAGACCTGGCGCGACCGTGCCTTGTGCTTGTACACGGGCGCCACCAGGAAGGCCTTGCCGAACAGGAATTCATCGCGCACGTTGCGTGCCACGGCGTCGTCGGTGAAGTCCATGGCCAGGCCGCGCATGATGGTGCCGTCGCGGTGGTAGGTGTCCGCCGCGACCGTATAGGTGTACGGCATCAGGCGATAGCGCAGCTTGTCGTGCCACACGAGGCTGTCGAACACTTCGGAACCTTGTGGGGCGAGATTGAAGATCTCGCGGAACGGATATTCGCCGTGCGAGCGGAACAGCGGCGCGAACGCGCCGAGCTGGAACCAGCGCAGATTGAGCTCGCGCCATTCTTCGAGATCGGCCGCGGCCGGCTTCGCAGTGCTGTAACGCCCCTCATTGGCGAAACCGCCGATGTCGAAGGTCCAATTGGGCAAGCCCGAATAGCCAATGCTCACGCCCGCGGAGATCTGGTTGTAGAGATCGTCCCAGCGCGAGGCGATGTCACCACTCCACACTGCCGCCGCGTGGCGCTGCAGGCCGGCGAATCCCGAGCGCGTGAGGATGAACACGCGTTTGTCGGGGTTCACGGCACGCGAGCCTTCGTACACTCCACCGGTGTGCACCAGCGGGTAGGAGTTGAAGAACTTCTCCGCCGGTCCAATGGCGGTGGGACCGATGCGCGCCTTGATGGAATCGAGGTCGAGGTTGGAATGCAGATCCGGTTCGGTGGCGTCCATCCACCAGGCGTCGACGCCGAGCACGTTGAGATTCTCGTTGAGCTGACGCCAGTAAATATCGCGCGCGGCCTTCGCATACGGATCGTAGAACGACGAGGTGTAGCCCGGCCCCACCCAGTCCTTGGCGCCGGCCTCGATGTTGCCGTGATACATGAATCCCGCGGCGTCGAGCTCTTTGTAGTTGTCCGTGCCGGGGTAGAACTTCGGCCACACTGAAATCATGAAGCGCGCATTCTGCGCGTGCAGCTTCTCGATCATGCCCTTGGGATCGGGGAAGCGGCTCTTGTCGAACTGGTGCGAGCCCCACTGGTCTTCCTTCCAGTAAAACCAGTCCATGACGATGTTGTCGAGCGGGATCCTGCGCTTGCGATACTCCGCCACCACGCCTAACAACTCCGCCTGCGTGGTGTAACGCTGGCGGCTCTGCCAGAAACCATAGGCCCAGCGCGGCATCATCACCGCCTTGCCGGTGAGCGCGCGGTAGCCGCCGATCACCTCGTCCTGGCTCTCGCCCACGACGAAGTAGTAGTCGACCGCACTGCCGACATCGGATGTGAAAGTGAGCGAGTGGCGCTCGGCGTCGGGCAGCGGGTCGTTGTGCAGCAGCGCCAGGTAACCGTCATTCGGTATCCACTCGATGCGGATGCGCACGGGGATCCCGGCTTCCATCGGCAGTTCGAAGTTGTGGTACCAGGCGGCCCAGTTCTGTCGCCAGCGGTCGAGCAGCAGCTTGTCGTCGACGAACACCTTGAAGTAACTGCTGCCGTAAAGCTGGAACTTGTGATTGCCCGCCTTGGCGGATTCGAGCGTGCCTTCCCAGGTCACGGACTGGTTCGGCAGGATGTTAGGTGGCGAGCCGGTCGGCGGCTCCTTGCCGGTCAGCAATTCCTTCGGCCAGCTGAAGCGGTCGCGGATGTACTGGTAGTTGATGTCCTTCTCGACGCGCTCGAGCTTGAGCTGCCCGTCAATGGAGTAACGCGCGGTGAGGCCACCCTCTTTGCCGGAAACGTCGCGCACCTTTAGATCTCGGGACGCGAGGCCGTAGGGCTTCGGATCGCCGAGGCGCGTGATGCCGTTGTTGTCCCAGAGCACGCCGTAGTTGCGCGTTGACACCACGAACGGCACGGCAATGTCCATGTTGTGCTGCGCGAGCTCGACGTCTTCGCCGTTCAGATTCACCTGCGCGTTTTCGTGCTGGCCCGAGCCGTAAAAGGCTTCGTCGGTTCCGGCATTGAAACGTTGCGAGACACCGGCGGTGGGCCGGGCGGCTGGCGGCTGTTCGGCCAGCAGCGGCTTGCCGGCCTTGTCGGTGAAGCTCACGGCGCCGTTGGCGAGCGACACGTGCGCGACGAGCTGCGCGGTTTCGAGGATCACCTCGTTCTTGAGTTTTGCAACCTTGAACGCCGGGGGTTTCGACGTCGAAGCAATCACCATGAGACTGGCCGGCAGATCGAGGTTGCCGTCCGCCACCGAGGTCACCCGAACGATACGATCGGTCCTGACCTCGAGCCGCACTCGCCGCGTCTTGCTGTCGGCCGGCGTCACGACGACGCCGCTTTCACTTTGAACGAATGAGCCGTCGGGCGTCTGCGCCGAACAACCTGCAAGCACGACGACGCACAACCACTTGGCCAGACTCTTCATGGGACCCCTCTTGAACTCGGATTCGAATTGTTTGCGCCGGAGAATTCTAACGGCATGCGAATTTGCCGGAAGACGAGACTTCCGCGTCGTGGGGGCGCCGCTTGAGCCTCGCCTTCCGGCGTCGCAATCGAAATTTTCCGAATGAAAGTACAATGCTCTAATGAAAATTCAAGATCAAGTGTTTTTGGGGCAGAATCCCCCCGCGGTCATTTCCACTAGAACTACAGAATCCATGGCCAACAAATCAGGTCCTCCCCGTGCGCCCGCGCAGGAAACTGCCCCGCGTACCACCCGTTATCGCGCCCCTGCGCTCGAGAAAGGACTCGACGTCATCGAGTTGCTCGCAGCGGATAAGTCGCCGCTGAATCTTTCCGCCATTTCCCAGCGCCTCGGGCGTTCCTCGGGCGAGCTGTTCCGCATGCTTCAGGTGCTCGAGTTCAAGGGCTTCATCACGACCGCCGAGAACGGCAGCGGCTATGTACTGACGAACAAATTATTCGCGCTCGCCATGGCACAGGCACCGGTGCGCTCGCTGGTCGAAACCGCGCTGCCCGTCATGCGCAAGCTGGTCCAGGACATCGGGCAGTCCTGTCACATCGCGGTGGCATCGGAAGACCAGATCGTCGTGATCACGCGCATCGAACGGCCGGGCGACCTCGGTTTCTCGGTGCGCATTGGCTATCGGCGCGAGATCATTCGCGCCACTTCCGGCCTGGTGCTGTTCGCTTATCAGGACGACGAGGTGCGTCGCGCCTGGATCAAGCGGTGCCGCCTCAAGGGCGAGGCCGCGGAGTCGTTCGTGCAGCGCGCCGACGTCGTGCGCGCGCGTGGCCACCATGAAGCCGCGTCGGATTTCGTGCGCGGCATCGTCGACCTGTCCGCGCCGATCCTGCGCGGCGACGTCGCCGTCGCGGCGCTCACCATCCCCTTCGTGCACAGCAATCCGCTGCAGGTGGAGATGCCGCAGGCGGTGGAATTCGTGCGCGCCGCGGCCAAGCAGATCTCAAATGAAATCGTGCACGGGGACCTGCCATGACAGAAACGACGCAGGGCAAAGCGGCAGCGCTCATCACACCCGGATTTCTCGCCGCGACCATTCTGGTCGTGGCTTTGTTTTTTTTCTGGGGGGTTTCCAACAGTCTCAATGACGTCCTCATCCCGCAGTTCCGCAAGACCTTCCTGCTGAGCGACTTCGCCTCGAGCCTGGTGCAGTTCGCCACCTTCATCGGTTATTTCGTGTTCGCGATTCCCGCCTCGCTGTTCATGCGCCGCTTCGGCTATCGCGCCGCGGTGGTCATGGGCCTGGTGCTGTTCGGCACCGGCGCACTGCTCTTCTACCCGGCGGCACAACTCGGGGAGTATCACTGGTTCCTGGCGGCACTGTTCGTGGTGGCCAGCGGGCTTTCGTTTCTCGAAACCTCCGCCAATCCAATGATCGCCATCATGGGGCCGGCCGAATCCGCGGATCAGCGCCTGAACTTCGCGCAGGCTTTCAACCCGCTCGGAACGATCGCCGGAGTGTTCGTCGGCAAGACGCTGATTCTCTCCGAACACCATTTCAGCGCCGACGACATCCGCGCCATGGAACCGGCGGCACAGGCCGCCTGGCGTGCCGGCGAGCTCGCCGCCGTCAAACTACCCTACCTCGGCATTGCGTGCGTCGTGCTCGTCTGGGCGCTGCTGGTCGCGATTGCGAAATTTCCGGCCATGGCGCGCCGGCTCGAAGCCGATGACGCCGTCCCGGCGGGCGGCTTCAGCGGCCTCGGGCAATTTCCGCGCTACTGGCTGGGCGTGTTCGCGCAGTTCGCCTACGTCGGCGCACAGGTGGGGGTGTGGAGCTTCCTGATCCGTTACACGCAGTTCAATTTTCCGGGGACCTCGGAAAAGTCCGCGTCGGATTTCCTGTTCTGGACGCTGGTGCTGTTCTTCGCCGGCCGCTTCGTCGGCACGTTGCTGATGTCGAAATTCCAGCCCGCGAAACTGCTCATGCTGTTTGCCGCCGCGGACGTCGCGTTGTGCGTCGTGGCCGCTGCCACCGGCGGCAACGTCGGGCTGTACGCGTTGATGACCACCAGCTTCTTCATGTCCATCCAGTTCCCGACCATCTTCACGATGAGCCTTCGCGGTTTGGGTCCGTACACGAAGTCCGGTTCATCGTTCCTCGTCATGGCCATCGTCGGCGGCGCCCTGATCCCGCTGATCATGGGCGGCGTGTCCGACGCAAGCAGCATCAACTTCGCGATGTTCGTGCCTGCTGCGTGTTTCGCGGTCGTGCTGTGGTTCGCCATGAAGTCTCGCGGCGAAGCACCGGCTATCGCATGAAGCCTTGCTTATGAAGAGCGGGCTCGCGGGCCGCGAGCTCGGCAAGACCGGGCTCGAAGTGTGCACGCTCGGGTTCGGCGGCGCCGCCATCGGCAACCTCTATCGCGAGCTGGCCGAAGAAGATGCCAGCGCGGCCGTACACGAGTCCTTCACCGCGGGCGTGCGTTATTTCGACACCGCGCCCTTCTATGGCTTCGGGCTGAGCGAGCTGCGTCTGGGCAAGGCACTGCGCGGTGCGCAGCCAGCGCCGGTGATCTCCACCAAGGTAGGCCGCCGTCTGCAGCCCACTGGTCCGCAGGATGCGAGCGTCGGGCGCGAAGGCTACTTCTCGCCGCGCCCGTTCGCGCCTGTGTTCGATTACGGCTACGACGCTGTCATGCGCTCGCACGCCGAAAGTCTCGAGCGTCTCGGCGTGACGCGCGTCGACATCCTGCTGTGCCACGATATCGGCCGCCTCACGCACGGCGATTCCCACGCCGCCCGCGTGCGCGAATTTCTCGACGGTGGCTATCGCGCGATGCGCGAGCTGCGCGACGCGGGCGCGGTGCGCGCCATCGGGCTCGGCGTGAATGAGTGGGAAATCTGCGTCGAGCTGCTCGACGCCTGCGAGCTCGACTGCATCCTGCTCGCCGGCCGCTACACGCTGCTCGAGCAACCTGCCCTGGAAAAGCTCCTGCCCGTGTGCGAGCAACGCAATGTTTCCATCATCTGCGGCGGGCCGTTCAATTCCGGCATTCTCGCCTCGGGCTCGCGCGCCGGCGCCAGCGCGCACTACAACTATGCTCCGCCGCCATCCGCGGTGCTCGAACGCGTGGCGCGGCTCGAACAGGTGTGCGAAGAGTTCGCGGTTCCCTTGCAGGCCGCCGCGCTGCAGTTTCCGTTGGGCCACCCGCGCATCGCGAGCGTGGTTGCCGGCTGCGCCAGCGGCGCCGAAGCGCGCAATTGCGCCGCCATGTTCTCCCATCCGGTTCCGCGTGAGTTCTGGCGTGCACTACGCGAACGCGGGCTGGTGGACGCGCGCGCCCCGCTGCCGGCGTGAACACGCCCGTGAATTCGAGGATCGACAGCCACCAGCACTTCTGGCGTCTCGACCGCGGCGACTACGCCTGGCTGACGCCCGCCCTCGCGCCTATCTACCGCGACTTCCTGCCCGAGCACCTGGCGCCGCAGCTGGCGCGCGCCGATGTCGGCGTCACGGTCCTGGTGCAGGCGGCCGCCACGGTCGCCGAGACTCGCTACCTGCTGACGCTGGCGGACGAGCACCCCTTCATTGCGGGCGTGGTGGGCTGGGTGGATTTCGAAAGCGCCGCGGCGGCGGACACCGTTGCCGAGCTCGCCGCGAATCCGAAGCTCGTCGGCTTGCGGCCGATGATCCAGGACATCCCGGATCCCGACTGGATGCTGGACACCAAGCTCGCGCCGGCTTTCGAGGCGATGGTCGATCATGGACTGGTGTTCGATGCGCTGGTGCTGCCGAAGCATCTGACGTCATTGATCGAGCTCGCAGCGCGCTATCCCGATCTTTCGATGGTCCTGGATCACGGCGCCAAGCCACCGATTGCCAGCGGATCGCTCGAAGCGTGGAAGCAGGGAATCACCGCATTGGCGCGCTTCACGCCCATGGCCTGCAAGGTATCGGGCCTGGTCACGGAAGCCGGCAGCGCCGACCCGCACCGGCTCGCACCCGCGGTCGATCACCTGCTGGAAACTTTTGGCCCCGCGCGCATGATGTGGGGCAGCGACTGGCCGGTGTGCGAACTGGTGTGTTCCTATGACCAGTGGCGCGGCGCCAGCGACAGCTTGTTAGCCAGGCTGAGCGCGATCGAGCGCGAACAGATTTTTTCCGGAACAGCACGAGCAACTTATGGAATCTAAGCGACTTGCCGGCAAGATCGCGGTCGTCACCGCGGCGGGATCGGGTATCGGCCGCGCCAGCGCCGAGGCGTTCGCGCGCGCCGGAGCGCGCGTGCTCGCCGCCGACATCGACGCCAAGGCCTTGCAGACCGTCGTGGGCTGCGAGGGTCATCTGCTCGACGTGCGCGATACCGACGCCATCGCGGCCTTCGCCAAAGCCGCGGGCAAAGTGGACGTGTTGTTCAATTGCGCGGGCACGGTGCCGAAGGGCACGGTGCTCGACATCGATCATGCCACCTGGAATGCCGCCTTCGATCTCAACGTGAATTCCATGTATCACATGATCCGCGCGTTCCTGCCGGCGATGGTCGCGGCCCGCGCCGGCTCCATCATCAACATGTCGTCGGTGGCCAGCTCCATCACCGGCGTCCCCGATCGCTGCGCCTACGGCGCCACCAAGGCGGCCGTCATTGGACTAACTAAATCGGTGGCGGCGGATTTCGTGGCGCAGGGCGTGCGATGTAACGCCATCTGCCCCGGCACCGTGGACACGCCGTCGCTGCAGGCGCGGCTGCACGCGTACGGCGATTACGCGAAAACGCGCGCTGAGTTCGAGGCGCGCCAGCCGATGGGAAGGCTTGGCAAGCCCGAAGAGATCGCGGCGCTGGCGCTGCATCTTGCGAGCGATGAGTCGGGATTCACCACCGGTCAGATCCACATCATCGATGGTGGATGGATGATCTGAGCTCGCCGGATATCGGGCCGCAATGCGCCTCACCAGATGCTCAGCACGAGATTGGACGCGGCAACGTGATGCACGCTCGGAGTTTTCAAGAAAGACATTCCGAACTAGCAGGAATTGATATGCGTGTAGCCGGCTTGGTACTGATCATTGCAATCTGCGAGCTGTCTTGCAGCGGGGCTGACTTGCCAGGACAGTCGACACCGATCGATTCTGCCGGCCGGCCGAACAGATTGGCCTGCGAGAACTGCTTCATGCTGCACGCACTCGACAGGTATCTCGCACTCCCCACGAGGTATGCCGTCCGACGATCGGCGCGCGACAGCTGCTTGGTTTTTACAGCTCCATTCTCTGATGTCGAAAAGGAGCTTGGCACTCCTCGGTATGCCGAACGCCTGCGCACCGAGTCTGGGTTGATTAGATATTGCGATCGATCCATTTTGGATCGGGATGTTGGGGAAATCATCGAAAAGGCCGGGGCAGGCATCACTCAAAATGATGGCGAGGTCGTCATGCGCAGCTGGTCAGCGGCCGAGATGAAGTCGCCTTTTACCGCAACCTATTTTGTCTTCAAGGACGAAGGATTGCTCATCCTCGATCTTGACAAGGATTTCGCCGAAAGGATTTGGCGCGAAGGCATTCGAGATTGATCAATATGTCGCGAGGCGCACCCGAAGCACCACCGGCTCATCGGTGAGGTTGAGGCCGTAGTCCGACTGGTCGCCGTTCCAGATGCGCGACATCTTCCATTTGCCGTCGACGTACTGGCCCTCTTCCACGCTTGCGAAGATCAGTCCGTTCGCCTGGCGCCCTTCGGCCGGCGCGAAATACACGCGCACGTGCTGCCCGGTGAGCAGGAATTCATCCGCGCCTAACTGCGCCAGCAGCGCACCGCCGGAGGGAGCTCCCGACCACTCGGGCTTGTCCTTGAGATCGCCGAACCATTCCTTCATGCCGAACTGCCATTCGTTGAATGCGAGGGTCGCGGTCCATCGCCCGAGGTCGAGCTTGCGGCTGCTGCGGTCGTCGGGTTCGGAAGCGCCCCACACCTTGGCGGTGAAGCTCAAGCGCGCCCACTCACGTGCCATCGGCGCCAACAACCGGTACGGCCGCGCGAAAGCGGCGATGGCCTCGTCGAGGTTCTTCGCTCCCAGCGGGAAGTTCGAATAGCCGGTGTAGTCGATGCCGAAGGGCACGATCCCGACGGCCTGCGCGCCCAATACGTCATAGAAATAGCGCGCGAACAGGGGATCGTTGCCAATCTCCGGCACCAGCAACGGGCCACCGGGCCGGTACAGCTCGAGCACGCGATAGACCTTGGCGGATTCCTTCATGTAAATGTCGGGCGCCACGATATCGATCGCGGGTCCGGCAGCGCGGTAGATAGAGATGACATTGTCCGTGGGACCGCCGCTGGCATAATCGCCGGCGTTGCCCGGATGGAACGGATCGCGCAGCGACGCGTTCACATACATGGGCAGCGGATATTCCTTCTTGCCGGCCGCCGCCACCTCGCCGATGTACTTCGCCACGGCCCAGGCCTGGAAATATTCATTGGCATCCTTGCCGAAGGCCTGGATCCACGTGCCCGGTTTCGCGCCCTGCACCTTGAGCATCGCGGCAGGCACCTGCCCCTCGAACAGCTTCTGCGCCACGGGTCCAAAGTCACGCGCACTGCCGTAGGTGCCCGGCTCGTTCTGCACCTGCACGAGGATCACCGTTCGTTCGGCATCGACCTCTTTCAGATGCCGCATGAGCGCCGCGAACGCGCGCTTGTCCGCCGCCAGCGTCGCCGCCGAGTGCGGCGACATCGAATTCAGCATCCTGCCCTTCGCGTCGATGAGGCGCGGAAAGCGCGCATTGTCGAGCTTCACCCATTCGGGAGCGTAGT
The DNA here is from genome assembly GCA_035995425.1 of Steroidobacteraceae bacterium. Classification (GTDB taxonomy): domain Bacteria; phylum Pseudomonadota; class Gammaproteobacteria; order Steroidobacterales; family Steroidobacteraceae; genus CADEED01. Next base: position 17,806 of record DASYKM010000172.1, on the reverse strand, counting down.
TAGGGCCGTTGTTCTTCCAGGTTGCGAACCAGAGCAGCGCCAGCCGTACTTTGTGTTCGCGCGCCTCGCGCAGCAGCGTGTCGAGGAACGAGAAGTCGAACTTGCCTTCGACGGCCTCGATCTGCTCCCAGGCGATGGGCACGCTAACCGTGTTCGCCTGCAGCTTCGCAACCGCCGGCCAGACCTTGGGCAATACGGCCGGCCACGCGCTGGAGTTGTTCACCTGCGCACCCAGCACCAGGAAAGGTGCGCCATCGATCATGAGTGCGGAGCGACCGTCGCGCGTCACGATTTCCGGCACGGGTGCCGCCGCGCGCGCGACGCCGGTCGAAAGAGCCAGGCTCAGGCAGAGAACTTTTCGAATGCTCATGAATTCCCCCTGCGCGAGAGTTTACGCGACAATGTTCGCAGGCAAGAGGGATGGAATTGATGCACTACGTAATTGTCGGTGGCGGCTCGGCCGGCTGGATGACCGCCGCGGCACTGGCGCATGCGGTGAAGGACACTCAGCGAATCACGCTGATCGAATCGGATGAAATCGGCACCGTGGGCGTCGGCGAAGCGACCATTCCGCCTTTGCAGTTCTTCAACAAGGTTCTCGGAATCAATGAGCGGGATTTCGTTCAGGCCACGCAGGCGAGTTTCAAACTGGGAATCGACTTCCAGAATTGGGGTCGCGCGGGTCACCGCTACTTCCATCAATTCGGTGAGTTCGGCGTAAACATAAAGGCCATAGCCTTTCACCAGCTGTGGTTGCGGCTGGCTGCCAACGGGCATCCTTTTCCTCTCAGCGACTATTCACCCGCGGCCGTGGCGGCCTCGCAAATGCGCTTCCTGCCGCCACTCTCCAATCTTCCGCCCGACATGCCGCAGCTTGCCTACGCCTATCACTTCGACGCCGGGCTCTATGCCCGCTTCCTGCGGCGTTACGCCGAGGAGCGCGGTGTCGTTCGCGTCGAAGGCCGCATAGTCGGCGTCGACCGCAATGGCGAAAGTGGACTCATTGAATCGGTTCGCCTGGAAAATGGCGTCGCCGTCGCCGGGGACTTCTTTCTCGACTGCTCGGGATTCAAGGGACTGCTCATCGAAGAGGCGCTGGGAACGGGATACGAAGACTGGTCACATTGGCTGCCCTGCGACCGCGCGCTGGCCGTTCCGACCGGAAAGAACCCGGAGAATTTCTTCCCGTATACCCGCTCGACCGCTCATCAGGCCGGATGGCAATGGCGTATTCCACTGCAACACCGAACTGGAAACGGACACGTCTACTGTTCCAACTACATCAGCGATGACGAAGCGACGGCGACGTTGCTGAAGAACCTGGACGGCAAGCCTCTTGCCGATCCGCGACTGCTGCGTTTCAAAACCGGCCGGCGCAAGAAATTCTGGAACGGGAACTGCGTGGCATTGGGTCTTGCGGGCGGATTCCTCGAGCCCCTGGAATCGACGAGCCTGCACTTGATCCAGTCGGCCGTATTTCGTTTTTTGTCGCTCATGCCAACGTCCCCAGGGCACGATCCGACGGCGGAATCCGAATTCAACCGGCTGAGCATCGCCGAATACGAGCAGTGTCGCGACTTCATCATCCTGCACTACACCGCCAACGAGCGGACCGAAGCGTTCTGGCGAGATTGTCGTTCGGTTCCGATGCCGCAAGGCCTCGCGCATCGTGTCGAGCTCTTCAGGACGCGCGGCAAGGTAGCCCGCGAAGAAGGACATTTGTTTTCGGATGCGAGCTGGATCGCCGTGATGCTCGGCCAGGGAATCGCTCCCAGGCACTGGGATCCGCTGGCCGATACGCTGCCAATCGCCGACTTGCAGAAGAAAGCCGCCGAAATGCGCGACGGCCTGCACCGCGCCATCGCCCGGATGCCAACCCACGCCCAGTTCATCGAGAACAACTGCAAGGCACCCGACTTGCCGATGTGACCGGGGCCCTTCCTCATTTCTCCGCGAAGCGGAAAAGAGGGAAAAGGGGAATGTCCCCTTTTCCTTTTCCCCCTGACCTCTAGAAGTTCGCTCGCAGGAAGAGAGTGATGCGACGGTCGGAGTCGACCCAGTTGTGATAGGTCAATCCGGCGCCGTTGCCGGGACCACCGGTGACGTCGTTGTCCACGAGAATCTTGAACTTCGAACGCGTCAGGTTGACCGCTTCGAGTCCGAAGGACATGTTCTCCTGGAACTTCCACTGCAACGAAGCATCGAGCTGGCCGTAGTCGTCGGCGAACGCCGGAATGTTCAGGTTCGCCGCGGCCGTCGTCAGTAGATAGCGCTCGCGCCAGTTGTAGGCGAGTCGCGCCTCGAACTTCGGGATGGAGTAGTACAGCTCGGCGTTGTACGAAGTCTTGCTCAAGCCCTCCAGCGGGTAGTCCTGCAGCAGCGAGTTGGTCTGCTGGTTGGGGTCGTACGGATTCACGGCCGCATTGCGGGTGCCGCCGCTCTTCACATACGTGTACGCGGCGCGTGCGCCGAAGGACTTGCCCCAGCCAGGCAGGAAGTCGAAGAAGCCGTTCCACGCAAGCTCGGCGCCCCGTACGTAGCCATTGCCCTGATTCTCCGGACGAAGCACCGTGACGTCCTTGGTCACACCATTGTTGGTATACGGCACGATGTTGCCCAAGGTCGTCTCGATGAAGCCCGAGACCTGCTTGTCGAACAATGCGAAGGTCAACGAGTTCGTCTCGTTGATGTACCACTCCGTGCTCAGGTCGTAGTTAGTGGCATCCATGGGCTCGAGCTCAGCGTTGCCCGCGTAGCCGTTGTACCCGGACACGCAATTGCCCACCGTGACATTCGAGGGCAGCGGAACGCAGACGCCGCCCGCGAGCTGGCCCACCTGGACGTTGACCGTGATCGACGGCAGGAGCTGCGCGAACTCCGGACGCGCAATGCCTTTCGCCACCGCGAATCGGAAGAACAGGTTGTCAGTCGCCTTGTAGCGCAGGTTGAAGCTCGGCAGGACATTGTTGTAACTGTTGTCACCCGAGGTCGGAGTCGACGCGCCATTGGCGAATGCCACGTCACTTGCGGGCGCGCCGGGCCCGAAGTTGCCCCCCGAGAAGACCAGCTGACCGGAACCCGCGGCTTCGGTCTTGACGAACCGGATGCCGACGTTGCCGTCCCACTTCTCGTGCTTGAAGGACAGTTGCGTGTACGCTGCTGTCGTCCTCTGATTCTGCGGATTCACGCCCAGGCCATCGTTCGCCGGGAATTTGGTCGAGTAATCGCCATCCCACGGAACCCATGTGCAGCAGCCATTGTTCACGCCGGCCGCGGTCGATACGTCGACGACTGTGTCGGACCACTGCTGGAAGTTGCGGAAAAAATTGGTGTTCGGGAACAGAAAACTCGCTGGGCCCGCGCCGCCGTGGAACCAGTTGGAGTAGTTCTGCTGGAGGAAAGGCACGTTCTGCGCGCCGAAGATGGCAGGTCCGCCGCCCCAGTTCTGACTGATCGAGCCCCATCGGTATCCGGTCTCGCGCGTGGTCGAGTTGTAGTCCTCGTAACGCACGCCGAAACGAACCTTGTCGAGCCAGTCGCTGTTGTCGAACGTGTAATCGGCGTCGGCGCGATAGGCCCACGCGTCGGCGTCGTTGTCCTCGTGATGGTCCATCGCGAAGTTGTGAAAAATCATGTTGGGGTCGGACAGCGCGGTGCTGGTGCTCGCCGGAATCACGATCGTCGGCACACCGGAACCGTGCAGCTCCAGCTGGTACGGCCCGAGATTCTGGAAAGACGGGCCCGCCGACGGACCCATCGTGAGATCGATGATCTTCGTGCTGGCCGTCGAGTACTGCACGTCACCTTCGAAGTGCAGCCGATCGGATGCGGCCCAGTTCAGATGAAACGACAGATCGTCGTTGCGGGTCTCGCGCTGGTTGTAGCGGGCCGAACCGGAGTATCCCGACCCTGCCGTGGGCGAACCACCGTCGAAGAAAGTACCGCCGACGAGCTTGTCACCGTCGAACTCGAGCCCTGTTCCGTTGAATCCTCCGCCCGGGAGGTTCCACACCGCGTTTTCGTCCTGGTCGAACGTCGCCTTTGAATAGAAATATTGGAGAGAGGCGTCAACTTTGTCGTTCGGCGACTTCCACTGCAATGCGGCGGACGCACCTGTGCGCTTGCGATCGATCGTCAGCTCACGCCAGCCGATGCCGCCCGTCGCGTAGATAGTCTGGCCGGGCACGAGATCCGTGCGGGCGTAGTACTTCTCGATGTGGACGGTGTCGGTCTTGCTGGTGAGTTCGGAGCTGCTCACGGAAAGGAGCGCACCGATTTCGCCGAGCTCACTATTCCCGGCGGAGATCGTCGTGCGGCCGCTGACCAGTGCCGATCCCGACGGTTCCCACTTCTTGGCCAGATCGCCTTGAGCTTCCTCGAGAGAGAAGCCGAACTTGCTTCCTTCAGAATCGAAAGGAAGCCGGGTGCGCAGATTGACGGTGCCGGAGAGGCCGCCTTCAACCTGCTGCGCCGATGGGTTCTTGTAAACGTCGACGCCGGCGAGCAATTCGGGAGGGATGTCTTCGAATCCGAGCGTGCGGCTGTTTTTCGCGGAGAACGCCGTGTGACCGTTGAGTTCACTGCGCACCCAGCTCAAGCCACGAATGGTGACACCGGAACCTTCGATGGCGATGCGGTCCGCATCACGCGGCGCCGGCACGCGACCGATCGCCAGGCCGGGAATTCGCTGCAGCACTTCGGTGACGCTGCGGTCGGGAAGCGCGCCGATGTCGTCCGCGGTGATCGCGTCGACGAGCTCGGTGGCTGTTTGCTTGCGGGCCTGCGACGTCTCGAGCTGCCGGCGGATACCTGTGACGACGACTTCGCCTACATCTTCGGCATCGCCATCTTTTGCCGATTGCGCGCCGTCACTTGCCGTCTGCGCGAATGCGGGCGCGGTCAATGCCAGCGCGGAAGTCGTTAGGAGGCCCAGGTTGCGGCGGATCAGCCGGCGCAACGCGAGTTTTCGCAATCTTGATTCGGTCGTCATCTGGGGCCCCCTGAATACAGTCAACAAATGTCATTAGTGAAAGACGTTTCATTAGTAGTATAGAAACGACAAATGCGATTTGTAAAGCGGCGACGCAACCGTCCGGCGCAAACTCGCTGCGAATTTCGTGGGGCCGCCATCGAAACGAGGGATCGATATGCGAATGCTGATGGCTTCAGCGGTACTGCTCCTGGTGGCGGCGAGCGCGGGACCGCGGGAAAACGGCCCGATCGAGGGACTTTCGATCTGGAGCCCATTGACCGCGTGTGGTCGGGGCATGCGGTTCGTTTTGCGCTCGAAGTGGCCGCGAACGTGATTTTCATTTCCTACTACGACGCGCAACGGCAATTTACCGTGGCGTAGCGGCCACGCGACGGCGGCGAACCAACCGCGCCGGTATTCGCCGCCAGGCCGAGGCCGCGGGCATCGGCCTCGTTCAACGTCACGCCGCATTTCTCGGTTGCGCTCGATGCCTTCAATCTCACCGAGGAGCTGCGCGTCGAATACCACACCGTCGAGATCATTCCGCGGCGCGCGGATTTCGACGGCCGGACGATTCAGCTGAGTTTGCGCGCGGACTTCTAGCCCCGCATGATCGGCTCCTGCATCGAGGGTAGCCGAATGAATGTATTCTGGAAGCGCGGCGCGGCGAGTGCCGTGCTGTGCGTATGGTTTGCAATCACCACCGCCAGCGCCGGTGCGCAAATCGCCTCCCGCAAAGATGTGCTCAAGCTCGCCGCGCGTGTCGCCGATTGGCAGCTTGCGCGCCTGGGCGCGACGCAGGGCGTCACCTCGCACGCGGAAGAAACCGCGAATCCGCGCAGCTGGCAGCAAGGCGCGTTCTGGGTGGGGATGACGCATCTTGCGGATGCCACGGGCGAGAAGCGCTTCGCCGACGCGATCATCTTGCAGGGCGAAGCCAACCAATGGACTCCCGGCAAGCGCACCTATCACGCCGACGATCACGTCATCGCGCAGAGCTATCTGTGGGCCGCGCGGCACGGCGAAGGTGACAGGGCCACGGCTCCGCTGCGCGCCACGTTCGACGCCATCCTCGCCAACCCGGCGGTCGCGCACCTGAGCTTCGTGCCGTCCTCGGACTATGAGTCCACGCCCTGCCTGCGCCGCTGGTGCTGGTGCGACGCGCTGTTCATGTCGCCGCCCGCGTGGGTCGAGCTCTCGCAGTGGACCAAGGATCCGCGTTACACCGAATTCGCGATGGCGGAGTTCTGGGCCACGACCGACTTCCTCTATGACCCCGTGGAGAAACTGTTCTTCCGCGACAGCCGGTTCTTCGAGCGCCGCGACGAAAAGGGGCGAAAGCAGTTCTGGAGCCGCGGCAACGGCTGGGTCTTTGCCGGCATCGCCAACATCCTCGATGCTCTGCCGCAGGACAGTCCGCACCGGCCACGTCTCGAGAAACTGTTCCGCGAAATGGCGGCGAAGATCAAAGCCGTGCAGAAATCCGACGGCTACTGGCCGCCCTCCTTGCTGGCGCCGGAGAATTCCCCGCCCGAATCGAGCGGCACGGGCTTCTATGTCTACGGTCTCGCCTGGGGCGTCAATCACGGCTTGTTAGACGCCGGTGAATACTGGCTGTCGATCGAAAGCGGCTGGAATGCGCTGACGCGCGCCGTGGCGAAGGACGGGCGTCTCGGCTGGGTGCAGCAGGTGAGCGATCGGCCCGAGAGCGTCGCCGAGACCGACACGCAGTACTACGGCGTGGGCGCGTTCCTGCTGGCCGCGAGCGCGGTGGCAAAACTCGACGCCACCGTCATGTCCGAGAAGAAATGAGTATGTCGAAAGTTCGCGTGCTGAGTTTTTCCCTGTCGTTCGATGGTTTTGGCGCCGGACCCGATCAGGGCCTCGACAATCCGCTCGGTGTCAACGGACCGGAGATGTTCGAGTGGTTCATGGCGTCGCGCGTGTGGCGCAAGATGCAAGGACAGGACGGCGGCGAAACCGGTGTCGACAACGCCATGGCCGAGGCCAGCTTCGAAAACATCGGCGCGTGGATTCTAGGGCGCAACATGTTCGGCCCGGTACGCGGACCGTGGCCGGATGAAAACTGGAAAGGCTGGTGGGGCGACGAGCCTCCGTATCACGTGCCCGTGTTCGTGCTCACACACCATGCGCGCCCGCCGCTCACCATGAAGGGCGGAACCGTGTTCCATTTCGTCACCGAGGGCATTCAAGCCGCGCTCGATCGGGCGCGCGAGGCGGCCGGCGACCGCGACGTGCGCATCGGCGGTGGCGTGGCGACGGTTCGACAATACCTGCAGGCCCGCCTCATCGACGATCTGCACCTCGCGACGCGCCCGGTGTTGTTAGGCCGTGGCGAGCACCTGTTCCGCGATCTCGACCTGCGCGCGCTCGGCTACGAGTGCGACAAAAGCGTCGCGGGCGAGCGCGCGACGCACATATTCCTGCGCCGCGCGCGCTGACGGCTACAGCACGCCCGCCTTGAGCTGCTCGACGGCGTAGGTCGCCGCGCGCGCGGTCAGCGCCATGTAGGTGAGCGAAGGGTTCTGCGTCGGCGACGAGACCATGCAGCTGCCGTCGGTCACGAAGACATTGGGGACCGCGTGAACCTGGTTATGCGAATTCAGCACCGAGGTTTTCGGGTCGCGTCCCATGCGCGCCGTGCCCATTTCATGAATCACGCTGCCCGGCGTCACCGGGCGGTTGAACCCCTGGACGTTTTCGAGCCCGGCAGCGCGCATCATCTCCACCGCGTCGTCCATCATCTGCTGCGCCATCGCGTGCTCGTTCTCGCGATATTGCATCGAGACGTTGATCTTGGGGATCCCCCACGCGTCCGCCTTGTCCGGCGACAGCCAGATGCGGTTCTCGTGGTTCGACAGCGTCTCGCCATACCCTTCTGTGTAGAGATTCCATTGTCCCGGCCGCGTGATCTCGTTCTTGAAATCCGCGCCGAAATCCGCGTTGTCGATGCCACGCGTCCAGTTACCGCGGCTGGTGTAGACCTCGTAGCCGTAGCCGCGCTTGAATTTCTCCTCACGCTTCGTGACGTTGCGAAAGCGTGGGATGTACATGCTGGTGGCGCGCCGGCCGCGGTAGTAGCGGTCGCTCAGGCCCGAGTAGCTGGCCGTCGCTCCGCCGCCATTGTGATGGTCCATCAGATTGTGGCCGAGCTCGCCGCTGTCGTTCCCCAGGCCATTGGGGAAACGCTTGCCGCGTGAATTCAACAACAGCGCCGTGGAGTTCAGCGTCGAGCCGCACACGAACACGATGCGCGCGAAGTATTCCGTAGTCTTGCGCGTATGCGCGTCGACCACGCGCACGCCCGTGACCCGATTCTTCGTCTCGTCATAGATCAAAGAGTGCGCGATGGAATCGGGCTGCAGCGCAAGATTGCCAGTGGCCGCTGCCGCCGGCAGCGTGACGCCGTTCGATGAAAAATACGCGCTGAACGGACAGCCGCGCGCGCACTGATTGCGGCCCTGGCAAGGCCCGCGGCCATTGTGCTCGCGTGACAGCACCGCGGTGGCGCTGCAGATGAGCTTGCGATCGGTGAAGGCTTTCTCGAACGAGCTCTTGATGTGTTTCTCGAGCGCGTTCATCTCGAACGGCGGCTGCAGGATCTGCTCGGGCAGTTGCGGCAGCTTCGAGTTCTCGCCGCTCGCGCCGATGAAGCGCTCGACGTGTTCGTACCAGGGGCTGATGTCGGCATAGCGGATCGGCCAGTCGATGCCGACGCCTTCGCGCAGGTTCGCCTCGAAATCCAGATCGCTGTAGCGGAACACGTGCCGCGCCCACATGAGTGAGCGGCCGCCGACCTGGTACCCGCGGTACCAGTTGAATGGCTGCGCCTGCGCGTATGGGTTGTCGAGGTCGTTGACGAAGTGCGCCTTGGTCGACTGGTCGTATAGATAGAGAGTCGACTGGATGGGCTGCGCCGCGCGATCCGCGTTGGTGGCACGGTTGTTATGCGGCAATTGCCACGGATCCTTGAGCGCGGTGGTGTAGTCGGTGACATGGCGGATGTTGCGGCCGCGTTCGAGCACCAGGGTCTTCAGGCCCTTTTCACAGAGCTCTTTCGCGGCCCACCCGCCCGACATTCCCGAGCCGATGACGATGGCGTCAAATGAGTTCGAAGTGGCCATCAGATGGCCCACGCTTTCTGGTTGGGTCTGAGCGGCAGATCGCCCTGGAATCCGCCGGGCACTCTTTCATAGGCCAGCGCCTGCGTGGCGCCGACCTCGGAGAGGAAATATCCGCTCAGCGTGTAGTCCTTGAGAATCTTGAAGAACGACTGGTCATACGGCAGCTCCATGTCCGCCGCGGCGCGCGTCTTGAGCAACGCCACCTGGTCGCCGCCCGTGAGGCGATCGAATTTCTTCTCGCCGAGCGTCTGCAAGGCCGCGCGGAACGTCTTCTGCGCATCCGCGCTGGCACAGGCGGGAATGGCGAGATCGATGAAATAGTGGGTGTCCGCCGCGGATGCCGCCGGCGAATCGGTCGCGGGCAGGATTGCGTCGACCAGCGCTTTGAGCGTGGCCATTTCCGCGGCGTTGAAATAGGCAGCTTGGCGCGGCGAGGCGGCGAACGCCGTCATCACCTGGCCAAACGCGGCGTGCCCCATGACAATGGAAGCGCCACGCAAGAACGTACGGCGGTCAGACATGATCCCCTCCCGATCAAACGACGCCGCAATGCTATTCGTTTTTCACCGCACCGCGCACGTTCATCGCAAACAATCCCACCTGGAGCGCGATCAGCGCCCAGGCGTGGGCGTGCCAACCCCAGGCGATCCACAACACGTTGCTCAGGATGAACCACCAGAAGCCATGCGCGCGCCGCTCCTTCTTGCGCGACGCCACCAGCCAGGCGGCGAACAGCGTCACCGCCATGGCTGGCCACTGGACCAGGTCCAGCGCGGCGTCGGCGGTCACCGGTAGTTAGCCATTGTAGGCACGCTCGAGCGCGGCGATGTCGAGCTTGCCCATGTGCATCATGGCCTCGAAGGCGCGCTGGGATTTTTCGTCGGGCTTGACCCACCAGTCGAGCATCTTCTTCGGCACCACCTGCCAGGACAGGCCGTATTTGTCCTTGAGCCAGCCGCATACGTGCGACTTCGGATCACCACCCTTCGTGAGACGATCCCAGTAGTAATCGAGCTCCTTCTGGTCATCGACGAAGATCTGCAGCGACAGGGCCTCGCTGAACTTGAACAGCGGCCCACCATTGAGCGCGGTAAATGGCAGTCCCTCGAGCTCGAACGCCACCGTCAGCACCGAACCTTCCGGCTTCTTGTGGGTCTCCTGACCCGCCTTTCCGTAGCGCGAGATGGAGGTGATGCGAGAATTCTTGAAAATGCCGACGTAAAAATTCGCGGCTTCTTCGCCTTCCTTGTCGAACCACAGGCAGGGGGCAATCTTTTGGCTGAACTGCATGAATGTCTCCTCGTTAAGGTGTTCACTGCATAGCCGAACAGGCGGTCGCCAGATCGACATCTCCCTGAAGTTATTGAATCCGGCCCGGCCCGGCTGTCGGACTTCGCCGGCTTCAGGCGCGACGTACCAGCGCGTCTTCCAGTTCCTCGAGACTACGGCCACGGGTCTCGGGCACCAGGCGCCAGATGAACGCTATTCCCGCGAGCGCCAGCACTCCGTAGATGAGGAAGGTACGCGCGCTGCCGAGGTTCTCGAGCTCCCAGGGAAAGACGAACTGCACGATGACGCACACGGTGGAGTTGACGACGCCAACGCAGGAAATGGCGAGGCCGCGAATCCTGTTAGGGAAAATCTCCGAGAACAGCACCCACATGCCCGGTCCCAGCGAAAAGGCAAAACTCGCCACGAAGCCGAGCAATCCGACCAGCACCAGCATCGCACTGTGCGGTTCGCCTTCGATCTGAAAGCCATAGGCCGCCAGCAGCATGAAGGCACCGATGCCGGCGCAACCGAACATCAGCAGCGGCCGGCGTCCGACCCGGTCGATGAGCAACAACGCGAGCACGGTGAAGACCACGTTCACCAACCCCACGAACACCGTCTGCATGAACGAGGCGTCGGCGCCGGCGCCGGCGCGCTCGAATATCACGATGGCATATGAGAGCACCGAGCTGATGCCGGTGATCTGCTGTAGCACGCCGACCAGCAGGCCGATGATCAGCACGCCACGAAGCGCGGGGCTGAAGATCTCGGCGAGCGCCGGCTTCGGCCGCCGCGCTTCATGCTCGAGCGACGCGATGACGGCCGCGAGCTCGAGCTCGGCGAGCTCGCTACCGGTGAGACGCGCCAGCACGCCACGCGCGGCCGGCAACTGGCCGTGCATCGCCAGCCAGCGCGGGCTCTCGGGCACGGCCAGCAACGCGAAAAAATATGGAATCGCCGGCGCGGCGCCGATGCCGAGCATCCAGCGCCAGTTGCCGGCCGCGACACCGCCGAGGCGAACAATAAGAAAGTTGCTGACGAAAGCGGCGAGGATGCCGAGCACGATGAACAACTGGTTGAATGACACCATGCGGCCACGCCACGCCGGCGGAGAGATTTCGGCGATGTACATGGGGGCCGTCACCAGCACCGCGCCGACTCCGAAACCGCTGAGCAGGCGCGCGATGATCAAGGTGGCCAGGTTTTCAGAAAACGCCGCGAGCAGTGCCGCGACCGCAAAGACGCAGGTCGCGAGACGCAGTACGGTGCGCCTGCCGAAACGGTCCGCGAGCGGTCCGGAGATGAAGATCGAAAACGTCGCCGCGACCGCCATCGAGGTCACGGCCCAGCCGAGCTGGAACTCGTTCAACGCGAATTCGGATTCGATGAAACCCACGGCGCCGGTGAACAGCGAGCCGTCGAACCCCATGAGAAAACCGCTGAGCGCGACGATCAGAATGGTTCCGATCGCGCGGTGCCAGTGCATTTGCGTCAGCCCGGCCGGCCGACGGAATCGCGCTCGATGAGCTTCGGCTCGAATGACTGCTGCACGTCGAGATCCTGCTGTTCGTACACGTGTTTGAGCACCCAGCGCGAAGCCATGCGCGCCATGTCGCTGATCGGGTAGTGCACGGTCGTCAGCTTGGGATAGACGTAACGCGAGATGGGCGCATCGTCGAAACCGACGATGGACAGCTGGGTCGGTAGTTCGAGCCCGCGTTCGTGCGCGGCAGCCATGGCGCCCGCGGCCATTTCGTCGTTCGCGCAAACCACCGCGGTGAATGGCAAGTTCTTTTCGAACAGCGCGTTCAATGCGTCCTGGCCACCGGTCTCGTGATAGTCGCCCTCGTGCAGCAGGCGTTCGTCGTATTTCACGCCGGCCTCGGTCAAGGCGCGTTTGTGCCCGGCGAGGCGCTGCTTCGCGTCGACCCAGTCGAGCGGACCGGAAATGTAGGCGATGCGCCGGTGCTTGAGCTTCAACAGCGACTGCGTCGCCAGATAACCGCCGAGCTCGTTGTTCAGGCTGAAGCAGTGATCGGCCAGGCCGCGCACCTTGCGGTTCATGACCACCAGCGGCGTGGTGTTGTGATCGTGCTCGACCAGGAATTTGTCCGACAGCCGCTCCACGTGAACGATGAGCGCATCGCAATTGCGGCTCACGAGAAAGCGGATGGCCTCGCGTTCCTGGCTCTCATTGCTGTGACCGGCGGCCACCAGCACGAACTTGCCGGCGGCTTTCAGCGACTGCTCGATGGCGCTCAGCATCGCCCCGAAGAATGGACCGTGCAGCTCTGACACCAGCACGCCGACGGCATTCGAGGTGCGCGTGGCCAGCGACTGCGCGATGGAATTGGGCTGATAGCCAAGCTGCTGCATGGCATCGAGCACCTTCTGGCGAGTCTTGTCGCTGACCTTGGCGCCCGGATTGATGACCCGCGAAACCGTGGCCAGCGAGACCCCGGCCAGCTCCGCGACTTCATAGATGTTCGCCATTACTCGCTACGTGCCTTGCAGTACTGCTCGACGTAAGCCTGATGCGCCGGTAGTTGGGCCACCGTTTTTTCGACCGACGACTTGATGCCGTCCAGAAAGCGCGACAACTCTTCGTCTTCCATGAGATCGGCCACCGGATGATGCTGCCGTGGCTCGATGCCCTGCCCCAACATAACCTGAATCCAGGAGTTTTCGGCGAATAGTTCGCCCGGCACGCGGAAAACGCGGCCTGTTTCGCGAAACAGCTCCAACCGGTGTCGCAACGAGTCGGGAATGTCCATGGCGCGACAGGATCGCCAGAACGGCGTGTCCTGGCGACGCGTCACGTGGTAGTGCAGCACGATGAAATCGCGAATATGTTCGATCTCGTCGTTGGTCTGCCGGTTGTACTCGTCGATGTCGGACTGACTGATTCCATCGCGCGGAAACATCTGCACGAGGCGGATGATGCCGCGCTGGATGAGATGGATGCTGGTGGACTCGAGCGGTTCGATGAAGCCGCTGGATAGACCGATGGCGATGCAGTTGCGTTTCCAGGTCTGGCGGCGCTGGCCGGGGCGGAATTTGATGACGCGCGGCTCGGTGAGCACTTTGCCCTCGATGTTCCCGAGCAGCGTCTGCCTGGCCTGCTCGTCGGCAAGGTAGCGGCTGCAGTACACCATGCCGTTGCCGACGCGGTGCTGCAGCGGAATGCGCCATTGCCAGCCGGCGTCGCGCGCGATGGAACGCGTGTACGGAATCGCCGGACCGACCGGCTCGGTCTGCAGCGCGACTGCGCTGTCGCAGAACAGGTAGTGAGACCAGTCTTCGTAGCCGACGTGCAGCGCGTTGCCGATGAGCAGGCCACGAAAGCCCGTGCAGTCGATGAACAGGTCGCCCTCGAGCAGATCGCCGGAATCGAGCTTTATGGCGGCGATGTTGCCTGAATTCTCATCCACTTTTACGTCGACGATCTTTCCTTCGATGCGTTTCACGCCGAACCCTTCGGCGAACTTGCGCAGGAATTTCGCGTACAGGCTGGCGTCGATGTGGAAGGCGTAGTTCATGCCGCCGCGCGGCAGATGTGCAAACTTGTTCTCGAGCGAGGCGCGCAGCTCCAGGCAATAGTCGCCGTAGTCGGTCGCCAGTTTGCGATCGCGGCCTTTCAGCCAGAAATGCTGGAAGCCGGCGGTCCAGTGATCCTTGCCGGTGATGCCGAAGGAATGAATGTAGTTCTGGCCCAAGTCGCGCCAGTTTTCGAAACCGATGCCGAGCTTGAAGGTGGCTTGCGTGGCGGCCATGAATTCCTGCTCGTCGATCCCCAGCAGGCGATGGAAAATGATCAGCGTCGGAATGGTGGCTTCGCCCACCCCAACGGTTCCGATCTCGTCGGATTCCACCAGCCGGATATCGAGCAGCTTGCCGAGAGTCTTCGACAGCGCCGCGGCCACCATCCAGCCGGCGGTGCCACCACCGGCGATCACCACGCGGCGCACGCCCTTGTCAGATTGGTTGCTCATACACTCCAGCCAACGATTCAATCGCGCGAAGATTTGCGCCCGCGACCTCGCCGATCCGTTCAGCGATCGGCAACATTGAGCTGGCTGGCCCGCTCGGTGAGTGCGCGGAAATTGGAGAGCGACGCGATCACCATGTAGATAGGCAGCAGGTAGCCGGCCTGGTGCAGTTTGCCGAGCGCCGCGGCACTGAGCTGGTTAAGGCGGTCTTCCTGCACGGTGTGGAAGCCGGCGAATCGGTGTTGTGGGCCATCGCGAAACGAGATGTCGAGCGTGAACGATTCCAGCAGGTTGTGCTCCTCGAGCGCGGCGACGAACGCGGGTATCGCTGCAAGCCCGTCGTCGATTGCCGCGAGCGTCGCGCTCACGCGGTCGAGAAAACCGGTGTTGCCGCCCTGTGCGTCGAACAGCGGTTCACCGGCGGTGCGGCTGACGCGCGGACTGTCGAGATCGATGTGGACCACCTTGCCGTTGCTGCCAGTGCCGATGAGGAACGGCACGCGCTGGACCATCAGCGGAAGATAGTAGGCATCCCAGCGATCGCCCTGCAGGAACAGGTTCTGCTTCTCGCGAAAGCCAAACACCGCCAGCGGCATGGTTGCGCCATCGCGCGGTTTGCCGAACACGATCGGGTAATGCGCCTGCACCGTGCGAAATTCCTCCGGAAACGTCGGCGCGCACATCATGTCGTCGCCGTAGGCGGCTCCGGCCGCGGTGATGACGCGAAGATCATGGTGCTGTTGATTGTTGAGGAGGGCGTGCTGGGTCATTGGTTTTCCGATGTGGTTGAGATCGCGACTTGCCGGCATGCCCGCGAGCGATGCGAATGAGCCGCGCTGTGCGGATCGTAACGCGAAGCTGCCTGGTGCCGCCAAAGAGTGAGCAATTCGCGCCGGCGCCCCGAGGGACTCCGCCCGGTGATCGCGCCAGAAGCTCATTCTTCACGATGACGCCTCAGCGATTGAGTCGTTGCAGCAGGCGTGCGCGAAGCGCCCGTGCTTTTTCGTCGTCGAACGGTCCGAGCACGCGCCGCGCGTTCTCGGGAATGTGTTCTACCGTGGCTTCGCTCGCGCCAAACACATAGTGGCGGAAGACGTCGTCCCAAATCTCGCGTTCGTTGGCTGGCAGATCGCGTACGGTCATGAGGGCGAGCATCAGTGCGTTCATCGGCGTATCCATCCAGGCCGATGCCCGCCGCCACCAGTAGTTGACCAGCACATTGAAGTCCTCGAGCGCCTGCACGTAGTGCCACCACATGCTCGGAATGAATACCGCATCGCCAGGACCGAGTTCGGCGACCTGCGCGTGCCTAAGTGCTTCGGCAAACTTGGGGAAGCGATCGAAGTCCGGTGCGTCGAAGTCGACCAGGCTGATGGCCTGACCCGCGGGAGTGAAATCCAGCGGTCCGATGTACAGGTTGGACAGCTGTTGCGGTGGAAACAGAACAACGCGCCGGCGTCCGGCAACCACGCAGGCGAGGTTATCCGGCACATCCTGATGCGCGGGAATCCGCGTCCGATTGCCTATCCAGATACTGGCCAGCGGTTCGCGGACGCCGAGGGCGAGGTCGTTTTCAGCGCGGAACCCGGGCAGCCAGGTGTCGATGGTGGTGGACGCGACGTAGATCGCCGGTGGCGAGTCTTCGGCGGCGTACTTGAGCAGCGTCTTCAACACCACGCCCAACGGCACATGTTCGCGGCGAAAATTGAAGTCACTGAGGTCGTGGTTGTAGAAGAAGCGTCCGCCGATTTCCGGTGGTCCGACGGTAACCACCGCCGGGAGCGCGCCTTCCCGTTCGAATCGCTGCAGATAAGCCACCGCCTCGCTCGTCGACGCGCGCCCCGCCCGCGCCATGGGCCAGTGCGCGACGAGTCCGCGTAGCACCACCGGCTGCCCGGACTGCAGCAGCTCCTGTGGCAGGGCATGCGGATCGACGCCGGCGATTTCGGCGATGGGTTTATCGACTGGGAGCATGAGATGAAGCCTAAAAGAAAGAGCCGCTGACCGACAGCGGCTCCTCCCGACTCGCCCGAAAGGACTAGAACTTGTAGCGAGCACCGAACTGGTACCGGGCCCCGATCTGCGTCGCAAACAACAGCTGGTTGTCATTACGTCCGTGTATCCGCTGCGTCTCGTTGGTGAGATTGATGCCCTCCCCGAACACCGACAGATGGTCGTTGACCGCATAGGTCAAATTGAGATCCAGTTGTCCGTAGGCGTCGGTATAGCCGGGGTTCACGCCCTGGCCGTCGCCAACGAAGGCCAGGAACTGATCACGCCAGTTGTAAGCGGCGCGAACCTGCCAGCCGTACTTGTCGTAGAACGCCACCAGGTTGTAGGAATCAGCCAGCCCCAGCATCGGGTACTGCGGACTGGTGATATCGGTGTCGTTGAACTTCAAGCCCGAATCGACCATCGTGTAGTTAGCCGCGAGGCCAAAGCCGCTGTCGCCGAGCATGTGCTGAAGGTTGATTTCCCAACCGTCCAGTTCGTCCGAGCGCTGGTTTGCCGGTCTCGACATCAGGAATGTCGCAACCGGATCGCTCGCTTGACCCGTGATCCGCTGGTTTGCGACATCGACACCGGGAGCCGTCGGATGGTTCGCGAAGATGTAGGTGCGAATGCACGGTCTGTCACCGGCGTTACAGCCACTGGCAACGGCCTCGTTCCACAGCGCACCACCGGCCGGCGTGTGCATGCTGAACGGCGTTTCAGTGGTGATGACGTTGCTGATGAAGTTGGAGATCTCCTTTTTGAAATAACCGACCGAAACGTAGCTGGCGGCGCCGTAATACCACTCGAGCGACAGGTCGTAGTTTTTCGACTCCAGCGGTTTCAGGCCGGGATCGCCCGACGAGCCAGTGCCGCCGTCGAAGCGGAGCTGACCGGCAAGATTGGCGCCACCCTGGATATCGTTCCAGCCAGGCCGGCCAATGGTCTGGCTATAGCTGGCGCGTGCCACCAGGTTGTTCCTGATATCGAGCTTCAGGTCGAGCGATGGCAGCACGTAGTCGTACTTGCCCTTCCCGGAGTCGAAGTCCTGTTCAGGAGCAAACCCGATGTTGAACTCATTGGCCGAGTCCCACGAAATGGTCTGGCCGATGCGTACCAATGACTCGGATTCGACGTCGGTTTCCTCGTAGCGCACACCCGCGGCCAGATGAAACGGCATCGCCGTCTCAAAGGTCTTGCTGAACTGCACGTAGGCGCTCTTGGATTTTTCGGTGCTGCGCAGGTCGCTCGTGTATTGATCAGGAGCACGAAACATGGCGTCGTCTCCCAGGACCTCGGCGGCGTTCGCGCGCAGCCGGTTGAAATCGAACACCAGGAAGTGATCCGTGAACCGGGAGTCGTTGTGCCCCGACATCAGGTCGAAATAGCCGCCCATGTTGTCGCCGAACCAGATGCTGTCGTCGTAGTCGCCCGTC
>DASYKM010000171.1:0-6275 GCA_035995425.1 Steroidobacteraceae bacterium | reverse complement strand
GGCGCGAGTTCCGCGGCATTGGAGCCGAGCACGACCGTAACGGAGTGACCAGCGAGTTCGACCGCGCGACTGATGACGGTGTGCATGAGCGGGCGCCCGTTGACGCGCACCAGCTGTTTGATGGCGCCGAAACGCGAGGAGCTACCAGCGGCCAGCACCACGACGTGGATGTGGCTCGCCTCGGTGCTCCCGGGATCGATCACCGTGTTTTATCGCTTGGAGAGGAACCCGATCGCGAGCACGGAAACGACGCAGACGCCCGCGATCAACGCGGTCTTGCCGGCCATTTCAGTGAAGGCCGAGCGCGGGATGACTTCGAGCACCACCAGTATCGTGATGGCCGCCAGCGCCAGAATCGTGATACTGGCCAACACTCGCGCCACGCCACTGTGGGCGCGGATTTCAGATTCACTCTTCTGCGGTTCGAGGTTCATGGCGGCCGATATTACAGAGGTTTGGGCCGGGCGCCGGCTGGGGTAGCCTGCAACCGTTAAACTGGTCGCATTCGGCACGGTTTTTGGGGCGTGCCGTGCGCCAGAGCACGTCCCGTTTGCGGATTTGGCGCTAGTTTGATGCCTTCTGTTCAATGAGTTGACTACGACGTGAGCACGCAGTTTTTCGAGCGCCAGGAGACCCAGCGCAAGTACACGCGCTGGCTGGTGTGGGGCTTTGTTGCCGCCATCCTGGCGGTGGTCCTCGTGATCAACCTGGTCGTGCTGGTCGGCCTCGGGGGCGATCCGCGACGCGTGTTTCGTCATGAACCGGAAGTGGTTTTCTGGATTTCGGTGATCGTGCTCGGGACCATCCTGATCGCCTCCTGGCACCGGAGCTCCCAGCTGCGGGCCGGTGGCGCCACGGTGGCGCGTTCCCTCGGTGGCGTCCCGGTCACGGCGGCCGATGGCGACCTCAAGCGCCAGCAGCTGGTCAACATCGTGGAAGAAATGGCCATAGCCGCGCGCATCCGCAAGCCGCAGGTGTTCGTGCTGCCGGACGAGGCGGGCATCAACGCCTTCGCCGCGGGTCACTCGCCCGATGAGGCGGCGGTCGCGGTTACGCAGGGCGCGCTCGATGCGCTCGATCGCGAACAGTTGCAGGCCGTCATCGGCCACGAGTTCAGCCACATCCTCAATGGCGACATGAAGATCAACATGCGTCTGACCGCGTGGATCTTCGGCTTGTTCGTGATCACCGATCTGGCGCGGCGCTTCATGCGCAGCCGCGGTCGCGGACGCGCCGGGGCGCGGCTCAAGGTGGTGGCATTCGGAATTTTCATCGCCGGCAGCGTCGGCATGCTGGCCGGCCGCCTGCTGCAGGCGGCGGTTTCGCGGCGCCGCGAACACCTCGCCGACGCCTCGTCGGTGCAGTTCACGCGCAATCCGCAGGCGCTGCAGGGTGCATTCGTGGTGATGGCCGCCGCTGCCTCCGGTACACGGCTGGTGCATGAGGCTTCGTCGGGTGTCGCACACATGTTTTTTGCCGGCAGCGATCCGGCCTGGGCTAACAAGATCGGCGCCTCGTGGTTCGCCACGCATCCACCACTCGAAGAGCGCGTGCGCGCGCTCGATGCGCGGGTCACGTCGGTGAGATTCCGCTCGCTGGTCAGCGACGAGCGACGCAAGGGCGCTGCCAAACCCGCGACTGCGAGCGACCCCGCGCCGGCGGCGAGCGGCGGCGAGGCGACCTCGCAGTTTGCCGCGGATGCAGCCAGCGCCGCACCCGAGATGCGAGCAATGGCCATGCCTGTCACGGCCATGGCTGGTACGGATTCCCCCACCGCCTCCGGGCCGCGCATGACGCTGGCCGAGACGATGCCTTCGGGCGTGCGCATGGTGGCCGGGCGTTCGCTGCCGCCCGATGTGTTGCGCAATCGGCTCGCGCAAGATCAACAGGCCGCCATCGGCAAGTTCGTCGCCGAGGTGGAAAACTCCACGCTCTCCGTGCAGGCCACCTTCGTTGCCGCCATGCTCGCGACGGAGCCGGCGAAGTGGCGCACGCAGCTCACGCGACTCGCGCCGGTGCTCGGCATCGAGCTGCTCAAGGAAACCCAGCGGCAGGTCGCGCGCGTCGGGCAGCTCGCGTCGGCTGCCCGGCTGCCGCTGCTGTGCGATCTGCTCATATTGCTTCCCAACCTGGAATCCGCCGATCGCAAGCGATTGCGCGCGGTCGCGCGCGCATTCGCGCCGACCGTCGCAACCGGCGACATGCTGCGTTATTCGCTGACGCGCATGCTCGAAAAGCGGCTCGCAAAGGCGGCCGACGAAGTTCCGCCGGTACCGCTGCCGGATCGCGCGGCCGAGGTGTGCGTGGTGTACTCCGCACTGGCGCAATGCAGTCCCGGCGCGGGCAAGCAAGGCAACAATGCCTATCGCGCCGGACTCATGGGCATGCTGCCGCCGAAATCATGGGCGCCTTTCCCAGAAGAGCCCGCCACTCCGGCGCAGCTCGACGCCGCGTTGATCGCGCTCGACCGGGTCCATCCCACGGGCAAGCGTTCGTTCTCGGAAGGGTTGGCGCGCGTCATCGCGGTCAGTGGACGCCTCACCGTGCCGCAGATCGACCTGCTGCGCGGTGTCTGCCTGTCCATCGACTGTCAGGTGCCGCTCATACCCATCGACGTGGTTTTCGAGGACATCGACGTCCGGCCGCCGGCGAATCAAGCGACCGCGCGATAGATCATTCGGGAACCGACCAGCAGCAGGAACACGCCGAAGGCCTGCGACAGGCGCCGGCGGCTCAGGCGGTGCGCAGCGCGCGCACCGAACGTCGCGGTCAGCATCGACGCCGTCCCGATGATCGCCAGGCCGCTCAGGCTGACGAATCCCACGGTCAGCCATGGAAGGACGATGGACGGTTCCGCCAGTAGATAGCCCACGGTTCCCGGCACGCTGATCACCAGCCCGAAGAATGCCGCGGTTCCCACCGCCCGGTGAATCGGGTAGCCGCACAGGCTGAGCGTGGGCACGGTAAGCGTGCCGCCGCCGATACCCATGACGGCCGACACGCCGCCGATCATGGATGCCAGCACCGCGCCGCCGGTACCGCGCGGCACGTGATCGCTGGCGCGAAGATGATCGAGCGGCAGGAACATCTTGAGCGCGATGACCAACGCGACGGTGCCGAACACGCCCGCGAGCACCGCGAGCGGTGCGTGCGACGCGAGCAGGCTGCCGGCGAGGGCGCCGATGAACATCGGCGCGGCCCAGCGCTTCGCCAGCTCCCAATCGACCGCGCCGCGGGAATGATGCGTGCGTGCGGAGCTGATGGACGTTGGAATGATGGCCGCGAGCGAGGTGGCGACCGCGACATGCATCCGGTACTCCTCCGGCACTCCCGCGAATCGCAATGAATATTCGAGCACCGGCACGGTGACGATGCCGCCGCCTACTCCGAGCAGGCCGGCGGCAAAGCCGCCCACCAATCCGGTCGCCGCCAGGATGCCGATGAGCGGCAATAACTCGGTCAGCGTGACCCCGCCGAAAACGAGGCTCAATCGCGACTCCGCGATGACTCGCTGAACGGCCGCCCGGCGCGCCCTTCGAGCGCGGCGTGCACCTCACCGATGATGGACAGGGCAATGGATTCGGGGGTGCGGCCGCCGATATCGAGGCCCACGGGCGCACGCAGGCGTCCGTGCAGTTTCGCGGCCTGCTCACCGAGGTCGCCCAGCAGTTTTTCGCGACGCGCGGCCGGTCCTAACAAACCGACGTACGGCACGGCGCTCATCGCGAGCGCGCGCAGGTAATGCAGGTCGGATTCGAGGTGATGGCTCATGACGATCGCCGCGGAATATTCCGCGAGCGCCACGGTGCTCGCCAGGCTGTCCGGGCGCGCTTCGACCAGTCGCGTTTCCGGTGCAAAGCGTTCGGGTTGCAGATAGGCGGTCCGATGCTCCACCACGGTGGTCCGCCAGCCGAGAAAGGCGGCGAGCGTCGCCACCGGCCGCGCGTCGGGGCCGCCGCCTAACAACAGCAGGTGGGGTGGGGCGGTCACCGCGGCGACGAACAGCTCGACCCCGGGCGGGGCGCGCGGCGTGGCCTCGTCGACGGGGAACGCGAAGCCGAGTGGCAATGCGGGGTCGGTGCTCGCGGTCACGTGCGCAAAATGTTGCTGGCGCGCGGCGCGAAAACTCCGCGCCATGTCGGCGAGCGGCTGCCACTGGTGCTCCGCGCCGACGCGCGCCAGCAGGATGTCCATCGCGCCTTCGCATCCGGCGCCGAGGCCGAACAGCTGATCGGTGGTGCTGCGCAGGTCGTAACTCACGATGCGGCCTGCGCCACTCTCGGCCACTTCGCGCGCGTATTCCCGCAGGTCGCCTTCGAGACAACCACCGGACAAGAGGCCGGCGTATTCGCCATCGCTGGCGATCAACATCTGGGCACCGGGTTTGGCGTACGTCGAGCCACCGGTTCTGATGACCGTGGCCAGTACCAGGGGCTCATTGGCCGCTCGTGCGCGGTCGTAAAGCGGGAGTAGACGGTGCAGGGTCATGTAGACGGGAAATATATGCCAGAACCCGAAGCTCCCGCTTGCGCGTTGACGGGTCCAACCAGTAGATTTGCCGGGCTTTTTTTGCAACCCGCGCAATTTCTTCAGGTTGAAAGTTTTCAATGCCAGCCTCTGACCCCTCCGCCTGGGTCGTACACAAATTTGGCGGTTCTTCGGTCGCGGACGCCGAGTGTTTCCAGCGCGTCGCCAACATCCTCGAATCGCTTCCGCCCGGTCGCCTGGGCGTGGTGCTCTCGGCCTGTCGTGGCGTTACGGATGCGCTGCTCGGGCTGGTCGCGCGCGCCGAAGCGCAGGACGACGGCTGGCGCGGAGAGCTGGATGCCCTGCGCACGCGCCACAACTCGATTGCCGAATCGTTGCTGTCAGCCGATACGCGCCAGCTCTTCATGGCGGGCTTCGACCGCGACCGGCATGACATCGAGGGCATTCTTCATACGGTGAAGCTCACGCGGTCGGCCGCGCAGAATGTGCGCGATTTGATCGCCGGCTACGGTGAGATCTGGTCGACGAAGCTCTTCCGGGAATTCTTCGCGGCGCGGGCCAGGCGCCCCGGCAGCGTCAAGTGGATCGACGCGCGGCAAGCCGTGGTCGTGGAGTGGGGCCCGCTCGGTCCCGCGGTCCTGTGGGAAGAATCGCGCGCCAAACTCACGGCGCTGGTCGGACCCGATTTCAAGGGTACGTTGATCATCACCGGCTTCATCGCTTCGAACCGGCAGGGCGTACAGACCACGCTTGGCCGCAACGGCAGCGACTTCTCCGGCTCGATTTTCGGATCGTTGCTCGATGCGAAGGAAATCCAGATCTGGACCGACGTCGACGGCGTGCTGTCGGCCGATCCGCGGCGCGTGCCGGACGCCAAGGTCATCGATGCGCTGTCGTACAACGAGGCAATGGAGCTCGCGTACTTCGGCGCCAAGGTGATCCATCCGCAGACCATGGCCCCCGCGGTCGCGAAAGGCATCCCGATCTGGATCCGCAATACCTTCGCGCCGCAGAAACCCGGCTCGCTGATCTGCGCCACGCCGAACTCCAAGCTACCGGTCAAGGGCATCACCAGCATCGAGAACATCGCGATGGTGAACGTCGAGGGCGCCGGCATGATCGGCGTGCCCGGCACCGCGCATCGCCTGTTCGGTGCGCTGCGCGAAGAGGGCATCTCGGTCATCCTGATTTCGCAAGGCAGCTCCGAGCACTCGATCTGCTGCGCGATTCCCGGCGTCGAGGCCGAACGTGCCGCTCGCGTGGTTGCCGCCGCTTTCGATCGCGAGATCAAGGAAGGCCAGATCCAGAGCATCCAGGTCGACAAGGGCCTCGCCATCCTCGCCGTGGTCGGCGACGGCATGGCGGGTCTGCCCGGCATCTCGGGTCAGGTGTTCAACGCACTGGGTTCGGCAGCCGTGAACGTCCACGCGATCGCCCAGGGTGCGTCGGAGCGGAACATTTCCGTGGTCGTCGAGCAGAAGGACGCCACGCGTGCCCTGCGCGCCGTGCATTCCGGCTTCTATCTGTCGCCGCACACGATCTCGATCGGGCTGATCGGGCCGGGCGCGGTCGGCCGCGCGCTGCTCGAGCAGATCGCCTCGGAAAGCGAGCGCCTGAGAGCTTCCAAACTCGACCTGCGCCTGCGCGGCATCATGACCAGCAAGAAGATGCTGCTGGCCGAGCAGGGCATCCCCGTCGAAAGCTGGAAGGCGGCGCTCGAGGCGAGCAACACGCCGGCGGACATCGGCAAATTCGTCGAGCACTTGCACGTCGATCACCTGCCGCAC
>DASYKM010000170.1:0-1769 GCA_035995425.1 Steroidobacteraceae bacterium | reverse complement strand
ATGTGCGTACCGATCTGGTCGGCAAAGTAACCATGTTCGATGGTGACCACTTCATCGTCGACTTCACCCGGCCTCAGGAAGTACGCGTTCCCGCTGCGGGACGCCGCAAGTAACGCCTGGGTCATTTAGCCGCGCCGGTGTCCTTCAGACCCGGCTCTTTCAGATACTGCGTGGTCAGCTCATAGGTTGCGTGCAGCCCGCACGGCTGGCGTTGCAGCCCGTCCCGCGACCGTAATCCGCCGCACTCGAGCGCGCCGTGCGCGTGCACTTCCGATGCGGACATGACCTGGGTCGCCGGAACGGCAAGATCGAACTTCCCGTCGCAATCGGCATACGGGCACGGGTACTCGAAAAAGGCGCGCGCCGGCGGATGCATGACAAAGGATTGTGCGGTGGGCGTACGCCCGGTGGAATCCCGGAACTGCAGCTCGATGCGAATGAGCTCGACGGCCGGGAAGGCGCTGCGCAACGTTTGAGCGGCCGCGCGATGCTTGCGCCACTCCTCGCGCCGCTGCTGAAACACCGATTCTTTCTTGCGGGTAGGCATGCGCATGCTAGGACAGCGACTCGCCGGCTTCCGGCCCGGGGGCGGGCTGAACGTCGAGCGTCAGCGCCAGGCCGAGCTTTCCGAGCAACGCGAGCGACTCTGCGAGGAAGTCGAGCCGGAAGTCCCCGCGCGCGAAAATGCTGACGTGCACTTCGGCCACACCGCCATCCGAGTTGAGCTCGGCGAGAAACTGCAGCGACCTGCGCAGCTGCGCCAGCGTTCGCAACAGCACGCTTTCCACGGAAACCAGTCCCGAGGAAAGCTCCGGCTCATCCATTAAACGCGCCATCCAATAGCTCTCGCGGTACACGCCATCCAGTGGCTCCCCTGCGGGGCCGACCCGTGGCTCGCCTACCCGCCACGTATGCAGCGGCTCGATGCCCAGCGTGCGGGTGATCTCGACCGGGTCGACACTAGGGTGCCGAACCCGTAACGAGATCGTGAATTCGTAGACGCTCATCGCCCGCCCCGCCTCGAAAGCCGAGGTTTGGTGCAAGATCACCGGCGCTTTTCGACAGGCGCGGGTGGCGCGCGATCCGGGCCGTCTGCAGTGGACGCGAACGCCCGCAGACATTCCCGCGAACAGATGACCGAGGCCGGCGCCTGGTCATCCATCGCTCCCAGGTTGGGAAGGCGACGCACCTCGAAGTGCGCGCGCGGCCGGCGCTCGTCTTCGTGGCCAATGTCGCACTCACAGACGTCACACGTCAGAACGCGAATTTCGTCCGGAGCGCGAAAGGTTCCTGTTTTGCGCCAACCCATCCTGGCCAGTTAGTCCTGAGACCCGGCGCGGAGCGCTTAGTAGCGACCCCGGCCGCCGCCACCGCCGCCGTAGCCACCACCGCCGCCGCCGCCACGGTTGCCACCACCGCCACCACCACCGCGCTCACGCTCCTGAGCTTCGTTGATGCGCAGGGCGCGACCGTCGAAATCCTGACCGTTGAGCGCCTGCATGGCGCGCGACGCGTCAGCGTTCGACATCTCGACAAAGCCGAACCCGCGCGGGCGGCCCGTGTCGCGATCCGTGATCAGGGAGATTTTCTCGACCGTGCCATGCGGCGCGAACAAGGCGCGCACCGAATCTTCAGTGGCGGTAAAGGGCAGATTTCCAACGTAGAGTTTGGTCACTTCAGAACACTCGCGATCAAAAATAGAAGACGCGGCAGACAGGCTGCCTCCCCGGTTCGCAAGTTTCTGAGGTGGTGTCGTTGGCCGGATTACA
>DASYKM010000169.1:0-19517 GCA_035995425.1 Steroidobacteraceae bacterium | reverse complement strand
GCTGCGGTTGCAATTGATGAGCGAAGGCTAACAAGGCAGCCGCGCGATGAAGAAAGCACAAACACGTCTCTTTGCATTCGTCATAACCTGCCTCGTGGGCGCCGCGAACGCGGGCGTGCTGCCCGAAGATCGCGCCGACGTTCTTTATTTCCGCTACGACGGCGGCGGCGTCACCATCAACGGCCCCTCGATGCTGGTGCGCAAGAGCATCGGCGAGCACGTGTCGGTGGCGGCCAACTACTACATCGACATGGTGTCGTCGGCGTCCATCGACGTCGAGACCTCCGCGAGCCCCTACGACGACGAGCGCACGCAGTCGAGCCTGTCGGTGGATTTCCTGCACGGCAAGAGCACGTATTCGATCGGGTACGTGAACAGCGACGAGAGCGACTACCAGGCAAAGACGATGTTCGCCAACGTCAGCCACGACATGTTCGGCGACCTCACCACCATCGGGTTCGGCTTCAAGTCCGGCCAGAACGAAGTGTTCCGCAACGTGAAGATCGACGACGTGAAGGTCAACGACCCCACGTTCGCCGAAACGATGGAGTCGAAGAGCTTCAATGTTTCGGTGTCGCAGATCATCACCAAGAACCTGATCATGAGCGGCCAGTACGAAGTGATCACCGACGAGGGCTTCCTGCGCAGCCCCTATCGCTCGGTGCGCTTCTTCACCGATCCGCTGAACCAGGCGCTCGAAGCCGAAAAATATCCGAACACGCGCTCGAGCAACGCCGCCTCGATCCGCGCCAAATATTTCCTGCCCTATCGCGCCGCCGTCGACGTGATGTATCGCTTCTACACCGACACCTGGGGCGTACTCGGCCACACCGGCGAGCTCGGCTACGTGCACCCGTGGAAGGACAAGTGGATCTTCGAAACCCGCCTGCGTTATTACACGCAGACGAAGGCGGATTTCTACCAGGACATTTTCCCGCGCGCGAACTTCGCCAACTTCGAGGCGCGCGACAAGGAACTCGGCACGTACGCGGCCATCACCGCCGGTGTCGGCGCCACGTACGAGTTCAAGATCGACCGCTTTCCGTGGCTCGCCAAGGGCCAGTTGAACCTGCGTTACGACTACATGACGGTCGCCTACGACGACTTCCGTGATGCCACCTTCAGCATCGGAAAGTTCGGCGTGGCGCCGGACAACCCGCTTGCGCCCGGCACCGAGCCTCTCTACAAGCTCAACGCGAACATCCTGCAGTTCTACATCTCCGCGTTCTTCTGATGGAAGTCATCGTCGACGCTTCGATCTTCAGTCGCGAAGGCGGCTCTTTCGGAAACGTCTCCGGCTCGATGGCGCTGTCGTTCGAGCCGCACATCGGCGACACGATTTCATTCCTGCCGAGCGAACGCTCCGGCCCCTGCCCCGCCGGATTCACGGCGACGCTGCGCGTAAAAGGACGCATTTTGGCCGCCGGCGGCGACAAACTCGGGCTGCTCGTCCAGCTGGAAGACATCAATGTCGAGACCGTGGCGGCGGCCACGGCCCTTTGTGCGTTCTTCAAGAACGGTTTCGACTTGTTCGTCAACGTCTTCGACAGCAACGAGTAGCCGCCTCGTCCTGTTAGCGCTCACGCGCACTTTCCCTCGTTGACCATCGCGCCGGACAGGCGTATCTCTCGCCTCCGCGCATCCTTCCGTGCGCGTCGTAGATAGAGGGCGGAAAAATGGACTTTCAACTTTCGCGCAGGACGCGCGCCAGGCTCGCATTCCTGTGCTTTTCCTTGTTAGCCGGCGCCGCCAACGCCGCCACCTGTTCCGGAGCGTTCTGCACACTCGACCTGAACTCGACCATCTGGGTGAACAACAACACCTGGGGTCAGGACGCATCGCCGGCCGGCTGGTCGGAATCCATCACCACCAACAGTGGCAGCGCCTGGCGCACCGACTTCAACTGGCCGTCCGGCGCCAACAACAACAGCGTCAAGGCGTATCCGAGCGCCGTGCTCGGCTGGCACTGGGGCTGGCATTTCCAGAACACGGGGCTTCCCGTGCAGCTCTCGGCCAATCGCGACGTCAACAGCGCGTATGCCTACTCCGTGAACTTCGGTGGCGGCGTGGGCAACGTGGCCTATGACATCTGGTTGCACACCCAGAGCAATCCAAATCTCGAAAACCCCAGCGACGAAATCATGATCTGGGTGAATGCCACCGGCGGCGCGGGCCCCATCAGCCAGCAGGCCGTCATCAGCAACATCAGCATCGGCGGCAGCACCTGGAATCTGCATCGCGGCAACATCGGCTGGAACGTCTGGTCGTTCGTCCGCACCAGCAACTCCGGCTCGGGCTCCATCAACGTCAAGGCGTTCACCGACTACCTGCGCAGCAACCAGGGCATGTCGGCCAGCAAGTACCTGACCAGCGTGCAGTTCGGCAGCGAGATCTTCCGCGGCACCGGCAGTCTCAATGTCACTAACTACACCGCATCGGTGGGCAGCGCGGGCGGCGGCAGCGGCATCGTGCCGAACGGCACGTATCGAGTGCTGGCGCGCCACTCGGGTCTCGCGCTCGACGTGAACGCGCACGGCACCGCCGATGGCTCGAATGTCATCCAGTGGGCCTATGGCGGCGGCAACAACCAGCGCTGGACGCTCACGCATCTCGGCAGCAACGTCTACCAGATCATGGGCGTGGAGAGCGGCAAGGCCCTGAGCGTGGCGAGCACTTCAACCGCGAACGGCACCAACGTCGACATCCGCACCTACACCGCGGCGAGCAACCAGCGCTGGACCATCACGGCGACGAGCGGCGGCTACTTCCGGCTGAGTCCGGTCAGCAGCGGCAACTCGGCGCTCGATGTGTCCGGCGCATCCACGGCCAATGGCGGCAACGTGTTCCAGTGGACCTGGAGCGGCGCTAACAACCAGCAGTGGATATTCCAGGCGCCCTGAGGTGCGCTCGAAGCTCCCATGGTCGATCGCGGCGGCCGGCGTCACTGCCTCGGCCGTCGCGATCCTTTTCATGCGCGATGAAGTGCACACCGCGGATGTGGCGCGCCTCGCGGAGGTTCCGCGCGCCGCCTCCACAACGCCGCCGCGGCGCGCCACGCGCCCGGCCGTGGCGCCCACACCGGCCACGCGTCGACCCGCGGCAACTCCGGCGGCAACTCCCGCGGCGGCCGCCTTGGTCGAGGATCTAGAACTTGAAATCTCCGCGACCGATCCAGGCGCCCGCGACCTCGTTCTGCAAAAACGTCTGCCGAAGCTGGTGGCGCAGGATCCCGAGCGCGCCGCGCGCTTTGCCGAGCTGCAAACCGACCCGGCGCTACGCGAACTGACGATTCGCCAGGTGGCGCTGCTCTGGGGCGCGAGCGACGCCGAGCGGGCCGCCAATTGGGCGCGCTCGCTGCCGGACGCGACCGAACGTGACGCGACCATCATCGACATCGCCAATGGCCTCTCGAGCGTCGATCCGGCGCGTGGCGTTCAGTTGCGGGAGCAGTTCGTCGGCGCGGCAAAAGCCGACAGCGCACTCAGCAATCTCGTGCAGCAGTGGGCGGGCTTCGATTTCGACGCCGCGCTTGCCTGGACGGAGGCGCGCGCGCCCGGCGGGCAACGCGATGAACTGATGCAGAGACTCATCTACGTGCGCGCCGCGTCGGGGGATCCCGCAGCGGCCGCGCGACTCGTGGATCGATCGTCGCTCGCCGGCGAGGCGAAAGCCGCCGCCGTCGCGAGCGTCACGCAGGAATGGACCGGCCGCGACGCCGCCGCCGCAGGTGAGTGGCTGCAGACTCACTAGTGGTGCCGGGTCGGGGTTGCCGGGGTTACACTCCGCACGCCTTCTCCCGAACAACAATAAAAGGGTCTCGCCATGAAAAGGCTGATTGCGGCTTCGTGCCTTCTGCTGTCGTCCACGCTCGCGTTTGCAGGGCCCGATTTCTCCGGTACGTACAAGCTGGATCCCGCCACCAAGTTTCCGACCAATCGCCCGATACGCTCGCCCCTCGGCACGGTCAAGATCGAGCAGAAAGGTGGCGCGCTCACGTTGACGCTGATCTCCTCGGTGCAGGATGCGAACTTCGGCGGCATCGAATGCTCGGCGCCCGGCAAGTGCCAGGTCTACGGTTTCTCGCACAAGCCGCAGGAGAATACGGCCGTGGTGATCGAAGGCAACGTGATCTCGGTCAACAGCACCATCCCGGGCGCGCGCTCGCCAATCGAACGCTTCGAGTTGTCCGCGGACGGCAAGCAATTGCTGGTCACGTACGGCCACGAGATGCCGCCGAAGTCTGTCTACAACCGTCAATGAACCGGGGTCAGTTCTCTTTCGCTTTCCCGAACTGCACGCCGCCGTCGTGCATGCCGATGTCAGGATTGCCCTTGCGCAGCTCGATCATCTCCGCGCCGGCCAGCAACACCGGGCCATAACCGTGCGCGGCCAGCAGGTGCACCGGCCGGTACATGTAGAACATCGGATCCCAGCCCATGCCGGTTCCGACACAGGTGCCTTCGACCTGCCCCTTGGCATTCACCTTCGCGGCGACCGCATTCCACCCGAGCGAAGCCGGCGGACCGAAAGCGAGCGGATCCAGCCAGCCACGATTGATGCCGCGTGCGATGCCGAACACGAACATCGCGCTGGCCGACGTCTCTTCATACGACTCGTGCCGATCGAGCAACTGGTGCCACAGGCCGGCATGTCCCTGGGCGGCGATGAGCCCGGCGGCGTGTTCGCGGAACAGCGCGAGGATGCGCGCCCGCTCGGGATGATCCTCCGGCAGCACGTCTAACAACTCCGCCATGGCCATGATGGCCCAGCCATTGGCGCGCGCCCAGTGGAACTCCGGATGATGCTGCATGCCGGCCACCCAGCCGTGCATGTACAAACCCTTCTGCCGGTCGAACATGCGCGCGGAGAACTGCAGGACCTGCTTCGCCGCGTCGTCGTAGAAGCGCCGCTCGCCGGTGAGCTTCCCGGCCTGCGCGAGGCACGGCACGCTCATGTAGAGATCGTCGAGCCACAGCGAATCCGGCAGCGGCCGATTGCGCGCCAGCGTGCCGTCCGCGAGTCGGAACTGCCCGGCGGACACGAAGCGCACATAGTTGTCGATCCACGGCCGCAATTGTTTGCCGCCAAGTCCCGCGAGCTCGGCCTTGATGAGCGCGGCGCACATCGCCCCGGATTCATCGAGCGAACGCGGCGCGACGATGGAGCGCAGCCCCAGGCCGAACTTCGGGCGCTGGTTGTCGGGGCCCGCGAGCTGCGGCAACGGATTCTTCTTCGCCTGCGTGGCGAGCCGGGCGATCGCCGCCACGCGCGCATTGGTGTAGTCGGTGTAGCGCGCGTCACCCGTGGCCTTCGCGGCCAGCATCATGCCGGCGTACGTCACGCCCCATTCGTAGGTGAGAATCTGAAAGTCGGTGCGCGCGAGAGCCACGTGCTGCGGCAGTTTGTCGAGATCGGCCACCGGCTCGCCCGTGTCGCCGTCGAGCACCTGCACCGGGCTCGCCTGCAGAAGATAGGCATGCACGCGCTCGAGCGTGACGCGAATGTCGGCGATGCTCGCCGGCTCATAGGGAACCGGATACTCGACCTGGAGCCGGCCGGAATACACGCCGGGGTCCATCTGCGGCGAGGTATGCACCTGCGTGGGTCTGGACTGTGCTGCCGCAATACCGGCCACCAACAGCGCGACGCCGCCAAAAAAAGAGACGCGTGAGATCATGGAAATCCTTCCCTCATTCCGGCGGCGCGAGCCCCTTCGAATAGATCACCTTGCCATCGGGCGCCACCGCCACGGCATCGACATCGGGCAGCGTATTGATGAATGCAATGCCCTCTTCGGGCCCCATGACGAACACGCTCTTCGTCAGCGCGTCGGTGCGCGTGGCGTTGCCGCTGATGATGGTGACGCTGCGGCACTTGCGCGCCGAGTCGCCGGTCTTCGGGTCGATGATGTGATGGAATCTCTTTCCATTCTCATCGAAGTAGCGCTCGTAATCGCCCGACGTCGAAAAAGCCGTATCGGCGAGCGGCAGCCGCAGGAACACCTTGCCCTCGTGATCCGGATCCCGGACGCCGACCATCCAGGCCTTCCCGAAACGATCGCCGATGATGCGCGTGTCGCCCCCGGCATTGACCATGGCGCGCGTGATGCCCTGCTTTTGCAGGATCTCGATGCCGCGGTCCACCGAGTAGCCCTTGGCGATGCCGCCCAGATCGATGCGCATGCCAGGCCGCGTGAAGAACACGGTGGTGTTCTTCGCATCGAGCACCATGTGGCGCCAATTGATGCCGGGCAGTGCCGCATCGATCGCCTTCTGATCCGGATGCACGCCTTTCTTGAAGTCGTATAGATAGCCGACGCTCGCGTAGGTGATGTCGAAGGCACCGTGAGTGAGCTCGGAATACTCCATCGACACCTGCAGCAACCGGAACAGCTCGGGGCTGATCTTCACCGGATGAGTTCCGCCCTCGCGATTCACCTTCGATATCTCGGTGTCTTCCTTCCAGGTGCTCATGAGACGGTCGATGCGCTTCATGTCGTCGAACACCGACGTAATGGCCGCGTCGCCCTTGGCCTTGTCCTCGCTCCACAGCTCGACCGCGCAACGCGTGCCCATGATGGCTTCTTCGCGCGTGATCCAGTCGGCGTGCGCCAAGCCCGGCAGGAACACCGCGACAAACAAGAGGCGGAACCCGATAGCGCGCGCCCGGTCGAAAGTGCATGGTTGGTTATGCATGGTGGCGATTATGCCGCATGCGTTAAGCTCGCGTTTTCATGAGGATAGGACCATGAACAGATTTCTCGCCCTCTCATTGCTCGTCGCCACCGGCGCGGCCGGCGTGCAACCCGCCTTCGCCAGCGCGCGCGAAGAGGCGCGGCTCATCGAAGCCTCGGGCGTGCTCGAGGAATTGCGCACCCAGCGCGACACCCTCATCCCCGAACGCCTGCTGGCGCGTGCTTACGGCATCGCCGTCGTCCCCAACGTGGTGAAGGTCGCGGCACTCGTGGGAGGCCGCCGGGGCACCGGCGCCATGGTCGTGCGCGATGCGAACGGAAGATTCTCGAGCCCCATCATGATCTCCATTACCGGCGGCAACGTCGGCTGGCAGATCGGCGTGCAATCCACCGACATCGTGCTGGTGTTCACCACGCGCAAGAGCATCGAAGGCATCACCGATGGCAAGCTCACGCTCGGCGCCGACGCATCGGTGGCCGCGGGTCCCGTGGGTCGCTCGGCATCGGCCGCCACGGATCAGAATTTCACCGCCGAGGTTTATTCCTATTCGCGCAATCGCGGCTTGTTTGCGGGCGTGTCCATCGACGGCACCGTGATCGCCATCGACACCAAGTCCAACAACAAGCTCTACGGCAAACGTGCACCGGCCAACGAGATCATCGCCGGTCACATCACCACGGACGCCGACGCCGCCAAGCGATTCGAACGCGCCATCCTTACCAGCACCTCGGCGGCGCAACCGGTCGCCGGATCGCGCAGTTCCGCCACCAGTGCGCCGGACACCGCCGCGGCACCCGCCGCGGCTGCCGAAGCACCGCCCTCGGGCGCCACTACATTCCCGATGGAAGACGCGGCGCCCGGAGCCGAACCTCCGCGCTGAGCCCACCCGAGGGTTGTTAGGTCTCGAAAACGGCGGCGTACCAACGACCGCCGTTTTTTTATTTGCTGATCGGCATTACATAATCGATTCATATATATAGGCCCAAACCCGGGGAGCGGCATGCGCGAGCAGTACATCGAATATCGCGACGGCGAAACGCTGCTGGAGGGCTTTCTCTGCTACGACGAAGCACATCCAGGACCACGACCGGCGGTACTCATCGCCCACGCCGCCGGAGGGCGCGGCGACTTCGTGGAACGCAAGGCGCGACGCCTCGCCTGGCAGGGCTACGCCTGCTTCGCGCTCGATAACTACGGCAAGGGCAAGCGCGGCGCGACGCCGGAAGAAAACGCGGCGCTCATGAAGCCATTCATGAACGACCGCAAGATGCTGCTCGGGCGTCTGCGGGCGGGGCTCGAGACGGCATCCTCCATGCCCATCATCGACTCACGTCGCATCGCCATCATGGGTTTCTGTTTCGGCGGTCTGTGCGCGCTCGACCTCGCGCGCAGCAATGCCGACATTCGCGGGGCGGTGAGTTTTCATGGCCTGTTGAAACCATCCGGGCTCACGGAACCGAAAATCCGCGCCAAGGTACTCATGATGCATGGTTACGACGACCCGCTCGCACCTCCCGAAGACGTGCTCGCGGTGGCCAGGGAATTCACCGACGCCGGCGCCGACTGGCAGCTGCATGCGTACGGCCATACGGTGCACGCATTCACGAATCCAGCGGCCCACAATCGCGCTGGTGGCCTGCAATACGACGAAGCCGCGGATCGGCGCTCGTGGCACGCGCTCGAAGAATTTCTGGCGGAAACACTCAAGTAGTCGGCCAAAAAATCGGCGAGCTTTCGCCTCACATGATAGGTTCGCCGTGGGACTCACCGGTGGAGCGAACAGAATGAAGAAATTAGCGGTCATCCTGCTTGTGGTCACGAGCATCGCATTCGCCGGCTTCGCCGAGGCAGCCAAGCCCAAAAAACGCACACGCAATGCCAATCGCATCGGCGCGTATGGTGGGGCGCTCATCGGTAACAGCAGGTTCTCCGGCGATCAGAGCGAGAATGAGCAGGGCCTCGCCGACACGTTGAATGCGCAGGGCGCCCCCATTCAGAACCTGAGCTCGAGCACCGAAGATTCCGACATCGGCTACCAAGCCACGTTTGGTTATCGCTTCAATCGCTATTTCGCCGCCGAGCTCGGCCTCGCGCAATTCGGCAGCCTGAGCTCCACGGCGCGCGCCGACATGGACTTCGGCGGCGGGTTCGTGCCGGCCAGCGTCACTCTCAAGTTTTCCGCGGGCGGTCCGATCATTTCGGCCGTCGGCATCCTGCCGATCAATGAGAAGTTCGAAATCTACGGACGCCTGGGCTATCTGTTTGCGAGCTCGGAGCGATCGCTTTCTTCGAATGTCGACGGCAACTCCGGATCCTTCGGCAGTGCCAAGGGTGATTCGCAAGACCCGGTGTATGGCATCGGATTCGCGTGGCACTTCAACCAGGTCTATTCGATCCGTGGCGAATTCCAGAAGCTCGATCAGCTCGGCCAGGAAAATCGCACCGGCGCGGAAGATCTGACGGTGATTGGCATCGGACTCACCGTTCGCTTCTGAGCGAAGGCGGTGCCGGGTCGCGATTCTCGTGATTCACCCGCACCACTCCTTCCAAGCAATCGATGTTCAGATCGCTTCGAGCAGGGTCTCGTCGTCGTTTTTCGGGGAATTCACGCGGGGGCTCACCCGGTAGGCGCGCAGTTGTTCGCCCGGAAATTGAATGAGCGTCGCCTTCGCCTGTTCAGGCGTGCCGGTCAGCCACGCCTCGATGTCTTCCATGTGCAGGATGGCCGGCATGCGTTGCTTCTCGCTGTGTATGCGCGCGATGAACTCGTTCTGCGGCAACGTGATGATGGTGAAGCTCTCCACCACCGATCGATCCGCCTTCACGGATCGGTCCCACAGCCCGGCGAACGGCATCACCTCTTGGTTGGCGAGCCCGATGAACCAGGGTTGTCTGGGCGCGTCGGGGATCATCTGCCATTCGTAGAAACCTTCGGCTGGCACGACGCAGCGCTGCCCTTTCTTCCACGCGTCGCGAAAGGCCGGCGACGCTTCCATGGTTTCCATGCGCGCGTTCATGGTGGCGAACTTGGGGTTCTCGCCTTTCAGGAAAGACGGCACGAGGCCCCAGCGCATCATCACGCCTTCGCGCTCACCGCCGTCTTCGGCCGACGCCATGCGTATCACGGGCACCTCGCGCGACGGCGCGACGTTGTAGCTCGACATGTCTTGCCAGCGCAGACGTTTCACGCCGAAGGCTTTTTCGGCCTTGGCCTGCTGAGCAAGAATGTAGCGTCCACACATCGGGCCAGCTTAGCGACTTGACCTGCGCAAACCAAATGGGGACATTCCTCGAATGAAAGATCCTCGAGTCGCCACCGCGCTCGCCTGGCTCGCGAAGCACTCCAGGAAATCGATCCGCGACGGCATGACGCGATACGCCATCCCGAACGACAAGGCGCTCGGCGTGCTCATGGGCGACATCCAGAAGCTCGCCAAACAACTGGGCCGCGATCACGCGCTGGCTCTCGAGTTGTGGAAGACCGACGTCTACGAAGCGCGCATGTTGTGCGCCTATGTCGACGAACCCGAGCGCGTGACGCCCGCGCAGATGGACGCGCAGGCGCGCGCCTTCGACAACTGGGCTATCTGCGACACGCTGTGCTTCGCGCTGTGGGTGCGCTCGCCGCATGCATTCGAGAAGATCCGCCAGTGGTCGGCGAGCCGCGAGGAGTATGTGAAGCGCGCGGCGTTCGCATTGCTGGCGAGCATGGCGCTGAGGCACAAGACCTCGACCGACGCCGACTACGCGCGCTGCCTTCCGCTCATCGCCAAGGCAGCAAAGGACGAACGCAACTTCGTGAAGAAAGGCGTCAGCTGGGCGCTGCGCGGCGTGGGCCGGCGCAGCGCGAAGCTCAACAAAGCTTCGATCGCGCTCGCGAAGAAGTTAGCGGCTTCGGAAGACGCTGCGCCGCGGTGGATAGGCAAGGATGCCCTGCGCGAGCTGTCGAGCGCCGCGGTTCAACGCCGCTTGAAATGAGGAAGCGGGCCTGCCCCCATTACAGCTTCCTGCTGAAATACACCACGCGCTCGGTCTCCTCGAACCCAAGAGCGCGGTGCGCGCGCTGACTCGCCTCGTTCTCGAGCAACGCGTCGGACGCGAGCTCGCGGCAACCGCGCGCCCTGGCCCAATCACCGATGGCCGCGAACAATTGGCGCGCGATTCCGTGGCGACGCAATGCCGGCACCACGTAGACGCCTTCGACGAACCCCACTGGTGACGTTTCGGTGCCGTTCACGTAGTCGCCGCGGATCGATCCTTCGATGAACCCGATGGGCTGGCGCCGCTCGTCATACATCATGAGCTGCAGAAATCGTTCGGGCTGCGCCAGCGAGATCGCCATGTAGCCGCGGTGCTCATCGGCCGTGGCGTCGGGCCACAGCGCCACGCGCATTTCCAGCCAGCCGGGCTGGTCGAGAGAGTTGCAGCGTTCGAGATAGGCAGCCTTAAGGGGCATGCGCGCGAGGTTAGCAAACCGG
Organism: Steroidobacteraceae bacterium; assembly: GCA_035995425.1. Classification (GTDB taxonomy): domain Bacteria; phylum Pseudomonadota; class Gammaproteobacteria; order Steroidobacterales; family Steroidobacteraceae; genus CADEED01. Next base: position 8,344 of record DASYKM010000169.1, on the reverse strand, counting down.
ATACGGATTCATACAGGTTCAGCGCCAGCCGACTGCTGGGTGGACGGCAACGGGCCGCGCGGAAAAAATACCCGCATGCCCCTCCCAGCCAGCGCCATCGACAAACTTTCAGACCACTCAGGGTCTTACGTCATTTGTGTCACGTGCCGCACCTGCCAGCATCAGCGCGATATCGACCCACGCACGCTGGCTAACATCCTCGGCTGGAACGTCACGCTCAAACAGGCTTGCACCCGACTGCGCTGCTCCAGGTGCCAGGCGCGCAGCTTCGCCGTCGAGATCGCCTTCAACCGAAAACCTCGCGGCTGGAGGGCCAATCCGTCCTGACTCCGTCGAGAACAAACGCCGGTAACTTTTCACACTCCGGAAAATATTCCGCATCGAGGTGAGAGAAATCCGCGGCTCGCGACACCAGCATAGATAGCCGGATCACAAACAAGGGGAGTTCCATGGCGGGCAATGCAGCCGATGTTTTCACGCTGGCGATCAAACACGTCGACGAGCCGTACGTGCTCGGTGCGCGCGCCCCGATGTCGAATGCGAAATGGAAAGGCCCGTGGGACTGCGCGGAGTTCGCGTCCTGGTGTCTGTACCAGGCTACTGGTGTGTTGTTTGGCGTCATGCCGCGCAACAACCCGGTGACCGCCGACGCATTCAGCGGCTTCTGGGCCGACCAGGCGCGCGAGGCCAATGCCGTCGTGCCCATCGAAGTCGCCGCGCGAACAGTCGGCGCGTTCGTGGTGCGCAAGCCCGGCGTAGGCAAGATCGGCCACATCGTGATCTCCGATGGCCTGGGCGGCACCATCGAAGCGCACAGCAGCAAACGCGGTGTCATCCGCTCCACTCTCGCGGGACGCCGCTGGGATCTGGGCGTCATCGTTCCGGACGTGATCGCGCATTCCGCACCGGATCTGCCGCCCATCGAAGTCACCGTGCGTACGCTGCGCGTGCAGACACCATTGTTGGCTGCGCCGATCGTCAAGGACGTGCAGCGCGCGCTGAACAAGCTTGGGTTTGCCGCGGGGAGCGTCGACGGCGTCTACGGTTCCCAGACCGCCCATGCCGTGCGCTTGTTCCAGATCGACAAAGATCTGGTCGCCGATGGCGAAGTGGGCCCGGCGACATTCAAGGCCCTGAAGATCCCGGTGCCGGAGTGGGCGAAGAAAACGAAACTGCTTTGACTCGCTAGTTCGCGCTGAACTCCAGCTTCTTGAGAACGGCGCGCGGCGCCGCGGTGCAGTCAACGTTGCCGCCCGTTCCCGACCGCTGCACTTTTTCCACGTTCACCGAGCACAGCTCGACGTCGATGGGCGGCACGATGCGTCCGTTGAGCACGAGATAGGGGACGAGGCTCGCAGCCCCACCTTCCGCCACGGGCACTCGCAGCAGCAGGTATTGATCGTCGCTCGCGCCGTATTCGAGCAGCGCGGTGCGAACACCGTTTTCGTATGAATAGAGCCCGGGCGCGACCGAATGGCGGCCGGCCACATCGAGCGGCAACGAATATTCCCGCCCCGCATACGTGAACGTGGCCGTGCCGTTCTTGTACTTGGCTTCCTGGCGCCGCGCGCCCTCGCCCATGCGCGTATTGCGCATGTGGCGACCCGCGGGCACCGGGGTCGAAGTCACCCCGCTCGGCAATTTCGCCAGCGTCAGCACCGCCACCGGCGTGCCGGTAGCGAAACCCACACGCTGCAGGTAGATAGAGAGCTTTTGCCCGGGAGGATAGACGTCGAAGCCCAGGCCGCCCGGCAGCCCCGCCATGACCCAGTATTTCTTGCCGCCCTGCTCGAACTGCAGCTCGGGCAATTCGCCGCCGAAGAACATGTCGACCATGTCACCCTGAAGTCCGCGGCTGCCGAGCCAGGAGCTGATCAAGGGACGAAAACGGCTCGAGGGCTGTCGTTTCTGGCCGGTGAACGTAGCGGTGGTGGTGAACCACTGCCCCGCGGAGGCCAGCTCTGCTTCGTCGTTCTGCGAACGCGCCGTGCCACCCATGATCTTGACCAGCGTGGACGGCGTGTACGCCGACTCATCCGTGTCGCTCGCGCTGGACTGAGCCAACGCCGCGGTGCACGCAAACCCGGTCACCACCAGCCAGGCAGCACGCGCCGCGATCACGACTGCGCTCCATTGAAGATGCCTTCGATCTCCGTGGGACTGTTCGGCCGCACGGCCCTGCCCTTTTCGGCGCCGTTTTCCAGGTAGATCAGCGTCGGCCAGAGCTTCACGCGAAAGGAACGGCCCAGCGCCTTGCCCCTGCCGTCTTCCACCTTGATGTGGCGCACGTCGGGGTGCCGTTGCATCACCGCCGAGATGTCTCGCTGCGCCGCCTGACAGTACCCGCACCAGCTCGCGCCGAACTCGAGCACTGTCGGTTGCGGAGAAGCGTCGACTTCTTGACGGGTTGGTTCGTTCATTCGCGCAATCCTAGGTGAATTTCCGCTACGTACAACTACTGCGGCATGTCGCTGGACAACGACACGCCGGCGCGTGAATCTCCCACGCTGTTGTGGAGGGTTCATGGGTACTAACAACATTGTTCTGGTTCACGGGTTGTGGATGACCCCGCTCAGCTGGGAGTACTGGGCGAACCACTACACGGAACGTGGATACAGCGTGTTTGCACCGAGCTGGCCTGGCATGGAGCGCGACGTACGAGCCTTGCGTCGCGCCCCGGATTTGTACGCGAACATCGGTTTCAAGCAGATCGTCGATCACTACGAGAAGCTCGTCATCGATCTCGACAGCGCGCCAATCCTCATCGGCCATTCGTTCGGCGGACTCGTGGTCCAGGCATTGTTAGACCGTGGACTTGGTTGCTGCGGCGTGGCCATTGCATCGGCTCCGATAAAGGGCATCTGGACGCTTCCCTACTCCACGATGCGTGTGGTCACGCCGCAGATGATCAATCCCCGCAACAGCCATCGCTGCCTGCCGCTCACGCCGGCGCAATTCCACTACGCCTTCATGAACACCTCCTCGCGCGAGGAATCGTTCCGCATCTACCAGCGATACGCCGTGCCCGGCCCGGATCGCGTGCTGTTCCAGACCGAGCTCGCGAACTTCAATCCGTTCGCGGAAACCGCGGTCAACGTGCGGCGTAACAATCGCGCCGCGCTGCTCATGATCGCGGGCAGCCAGGATCACGTCATTCCGCCGCGCATCGTCAAGGCCAACGTCCGCGCCTACCGTCATTCCACCGCGGTCACGGACTACAAGGAATTCGCCGATCGCACCCACTTCATCATCGGCCAGAGCGGCTGGGAGGAAGTGGCAAACTATTCGCTCGATTGGGCCCGCGACCGGGAGCTGCTCACGGAACGCGACCGGCGCCGCGCCTCGCGCCACGCAGCCTGAAAAAGGGGACATTCCCATTTTTCGGCGTTCACCCCTGGAAAGTTAGTCCGATCAAATCCATGACCACGTGCGCCACCATGAGTGGCCAGAGCTGGCGCGTGCGCGAATACGCGTAGCCGTACAGCAGTCCCATCGGCACCATCGTCACGACACCGACCGGTCCTTGGGATATGTAGCACAGCAGCCGCACGACCACGCTCACGTTGATCGCCACCCACATGCCGCGCGTTCCGCTCAGCGCGGTAATGATGTAGCCGGCAACGAACAACTCCTCGAATATCCCATTCACCACCGACACCAGGAATATGAGCTGCATGCTCAGATCGGCACCCATCTTCGGCTGGCGCCCGAAGGCCGTCGTCACGTCATAGTCGAAGACGATCCTCGCGATGAACCCCACGCCGAACGCGATAGCGGTGGTGAGCACGAGCAACCCCAGGCCAAGCGCGGTCCCGCGCCACGAGAATGCGAGACCAAACTTCTCGAGCGTCCACCCGCGAATGCGCAGGAACCAGCTCAGGATCGCGAGCTGGATCACTTCGAGGATGATCGTGCCCAGCATGCTGGTGTCGTTGAATACCAGCGCCTCGCCGCCTTCCACGACGCCGAGCGACATGATCGACGCGCAGATAGGCAGGCCGAAGGCCCACGTGATGACGACGAGGAACTCGACGCCGGGCGGAAGTTCGCGAATGACTTCGTGCAGCCGGTTCAAACGATCGCGCCCGCCTTCTCGATCACCGCTTTCACGCCCTTCGTCACCAGGTCGCTGCCCACGCCGAGCGGTAGGGCATGCCGCTGCTGCAGCAGCGCGAGTTTTTCCAGGTACTCGCGCGCGATGTCCGGCCGGCGGCGCGTTTCGTTCTCCAGCGCATTCACCAGCAGCATGCGCGGCCGCAGCAGCTGATCGCCCTGTATCGCCACGTCGAACAGATGATCGAATATCGAGCGCTCCTGGTGCAGGAACGATTCTCCGCCGCTCTGCCGCGCGGCAAGGCCGATCGCCAGCGCTTGTTCGATGGCGTTGAGGTAGCCGGGCAGCAACTCGGCCGGCGGCGTGCCGAGCGCGGAATTCGCCTCCTCGCGCCGCAACTCGAGCAGCGCCGTGAGCCGCGGAATGAGCTCATACAGCAACGCGAGGGCGTCATGCCCGGCTGTCGGCAGCGCGAACACCTGCTCGAACGTCACTGGCGTGGCCGCGCGATTGGGCCTCTCGATGGTGACCTTGAGCAACCACGGCACGACACGTGCATCCACGTGCAGATAGACCAGAAGCTCCGGTGACTGCGAGTCAGGCGGAAGGAAGGCGCGTGTCCACGGCTTGGCGGAGAGGATGAACCCGCCCTGCTTCAGCCACGGCAGCAGGAACGCGGTGCGCGCATTCGTGCGCAGATAGATCTCTTCGGCGAGGAACATGGGCAAGGCGCGCGCCACGCGCCCGAGATCGTTGGTGGGCTGTGCCACCACTTTTTCCCCGACATCTTCGCTGGCCTCGCCACTGCCACAGACGAAATGGATGCGCGGCGCGGCGGCGGTCTTCGCCGGCAGCACCGAATCGAACCCCAGCACTCCACGCGCCCACACCGGCTGCTCCAGCTTCATCACCACCACTTCCAGCGGCGCGGTGACTTCGCCGTAACGCTTCTGCGCGTCGTCGAGCTTCTGTTCCCAGTGGATGAGGTGCTCGCGCCAGTCGGGGCGCTGCTGCGAATAGAGCTGTTCGAGCAATTTGCGCGCTTCGGCGAACATGCCGAGCTCGGCGTAGCCGCGCAGCAGGTTGTTGCCCACCGTGAGGCCATGCGTCGCGAGGTCGAAGCGCGGCTGCGTGAGTCGCACCAGCAGATCGGTGTGGCCGCGATTGCCGAGATCGCCGCTCAGTTGCATCAGCAGGTCCGCCGGCACCGGTTTCACGCGCGCCAGTGCTTCTTCGTACAGAATCGTCGCTTCGGCGAGATCGCCGCGCTCCAGCGCGTAACGCGCCAGCCAGATCTGCGCGCGCCAGCTGCCCGGAAGCGCGGCCGCCCGGGCATAGGCAGCCAGCACGGCTTCCTGCCCACCCTTGGTATTGGCGACCCCGACTATCCAGTTGAGCGTGCCTTCCTCGTTGGGTTCGAGTTGCAGCGCGCGCCAGGCGAACTGCTGCGCGCGTTCGTCGTCGCCGGCGGCGGCATAGGCGCGCGCCAGGTTGGCCAGTAGATTGGCGTTTTCGCCGTACCTGGCGATGGCGCGCTCGAGAACCTCACGCGCGCCGGGGATATCCTTGAGCTGCAGGAGCACGGTGCCCAGCAGCGTGGCGCCCCGCTGCGGCTGCGAGTCGTGTTCGGCCAGCTGGCGCGCCGCCTCGAGCACATCCGCGGCGAAGTCGTCTTTGAGCGCCGTGACGATGAGTCCGTAGAGCGCATCCGGATCGTTCCGGTTGGCCTGCAGGTTCGGCAGCAACACGTCGTTGCGCCAAGCTTCGCGCCCGATCTCCACCTTGCGGCCAAACTGGTCGTAGACGCGGATCAGACGTTCGGCGGCGGTGTCGGTCGCCGTCGCGGAAATCGGCGTTGCCGGCAGGTCAGTGATGAGCGCGGGGGCGGCGGCCGGCTTGCCCGGTGCGCGGATCTGCGGTCCCTCGGTGGGAGTGCGGCCGAGAATACGATCGATGATGGACATGCGGCGGTCAGCTTACACTTGTGGGCATGTACCGTAGCTCATTCGCCCTTCTCGCCCTGCTAGCGCTCGCAGGCCCATGCACCGCCACCGAAGACGCGCTCATCAAGACGCGCGACGGCGCCACGCTCTCGGCGACCGTGGCGCTGCCCGATCCCAGGCCCGCGACGCGCCTCTCCACCATCCTGGTGTTCGATATCTACACCAACCCCGAGGCGCAGAAGGCGCAGGCCGAATCGTTCGCGGCGCGCGGTTACGCCGGCGTCATCGCGGACACGCGCGGCAAGCGCCTGAGCCCGGACAAGATCGAGCCCTATCAGCACGAGGCAGAAGACACGCACGCCGTCATCGACTGGATCGTCAAGCAGCCCTGGAGCGACGGCAAGGTGGGCATGATCGGCGGCAGCTATTCGGGCTTCACCGCCTGGGCCGCCACCAAGCACAAGCACCCGGCGCTCAAGGGCATCGCGGTGTCGGCGGCCGCCATCCCGGGCTTCGGGCTGCCGATGCACAACAACGTGTTCCTGAACGCTAACTACCAGTGGGCGTTCTACGTCACCAACAACAAGCTGCTCGATGAGCCTTTGAATGCCGACAGCCGGCGCTGGTGGGAAATGTCGCGCAACTGGTTCGTGAGCGGCCGCCCCTATCGCGAAATCGACGCCGTCGAAGGCACGCCCAATCCATGGCTGCAGCGCTGGCTCCAGCATCCGGCGTACGACAAGTACTGGCAGTCCATGGTCCCCTACCAGCGTGATTTCGCGCACGTGAACATTCCCGTGCTCACGATCACCGGCTATTACGACGACGGACAGATCTCCGCGCTTCAATACATGAAGCAGCATCTCGCCAACGGCCGCAACCCCGAGCACTACCTCGTGATCGGCCCCTACGATCACCTGGGAACGCACTGGAGCAAGAAGCCGGAAGTGCTGCGCGAATACACCATCGACCCGGTGGCGCAGATGGATTCGGTCGAGCTCAAACTGCAGTTCATGGACTATGTGCTGCGCGGTGCGCCCAAACCGGCGCTGCTGGCGAACAACATCAATTATGAAGTGATGGGCGCCAACCTGTGGCGGCACGCGCCCTCGCTCGGTTCCGTCCACGCCATTCCGATGCGGCTGTATTTTTCGGCGCAGAAAAGCGAGGGAATGTTCTCGCTCATCAACCAGGCACCACCCGCCGGTCTCGTCGCCACGCAGGAAGTGGATTTCACCGACCGCGTGAAATGGCACGGCTTCCATTCATATCCGGTGTCCATCGTGCAGCCGCCGCTCTCGTACGTCACCGAAAGCCTGTTCCTGAGCCAGCCGTTCGAGGCGGCCACGGTTGTGACCGGCTCATTCACGGGCGAGCTGGCCGTGAAAATCAACAAGAAGGATTTCGATCTCAGCATCACCGTGTATGAAGCCATGCAGGACGGGAAATTGTTCCATCTCGGCTATGCGCTGCAACGTGCGAGCTACGCCGAAGATCCGCAGAAGCGGCACCTGCTCTCGCCCGGCAAACTCGAGCACGTGAAATTCGAGACCAGCGTGGTGAGCCGGCAGATGCTGCCGGGGTCGAGATTGTTGGTGCTGGTGGATGCGAACAAGAACCTGATGGCGCAGGTCAACTACGGCACCGGCAAGGACGTGAGCGACGAGTCGGTGAAAGACGCCGGCGAGCCGCTGAAGATTGAAATCCAGGGTGGCAGCTACTTCGAAATCCCGCTCGACAATTCCTTCGCGGTGAAGCCGAAATAAAAGGGGACATTCCTATTTTAGAAATTGAGCACTGAAGCGAGAACAGAACTCACCTCTCTAAAATAGGAATGTCCCCTTTTTTAAAAACCCGAATGTCCCCTTTTATTTCGCCAGGTGCGCCGCGTAGGACAGATCGACGGTGCACTGGTACTCGCGCGTGACCGTCCACAGATCGCAGTTGGAGCCGTTCATGTTGCTGCACTGGCGGATCTGCCCGGCGATCGGTTCGGCATCGTGATAACCCCAGCCGTTGCAGCGACTGGTGGCGATCTTCATGGCCTGCTCGTCGCTCAAATCGGGCTGGTGAAACTCGGGGTATTCGTACGACACCCGCACTACGCCGCCTTCGCGATCGCCGCCGGAGAGCGTCCAGTGCTTGGCCGTGGCGCAGCCCGCGAGATTCAGCAGCAGGACTGACGCGGCGATCAACGAGAGGGTCTGGATGGATCGGGTCATGGCGGCACCAAAACTTGCTTGGTGGCCAGATTGCGCCCGCGGTACTTAACGAATCCTGAATCGCGGACAAATTACGCGGCGAAGTCATCCCTGACCTCGCCGCGCCCTGCTCGGCTCTCCATCCT
>DASYKM010000168.1:0-17627 GCA_035995425.1 Steroidobacteraceae bacterium | reverse complement strand
CGTCAACGCCACGTTCGGGGTCAGGCCTTCCTCGGCGAACAACTCGACCAGCGACGCCGGACCGCTGAAGCTGAAGGAATAGGTGACCAGCGGGTACTGCGCGAGTTCGGCCATGGTGGGCTTGCTGATCTCGCCGAGCGGATGCCCATCGGGCACGACGATGGCGCGATGCCAGCGATAGCAGGGCAGGCGCACGAGACCTGAAAAAATCGGGCTCGCGCCGGTGGCGATCGCCAGATCGATTCGATCGCTGGCGGCAAGGTCGGCGATCTGTTCGGAGTTGCCCTGGTGCAGGTGCAGGCGGACCTTGGGGTATTTGTCGCGGAAACGCTTGAGCACCTGCGGCAGCACGTAGCGTGCCTGCGTATGCGTGGTGGCGATCGACAATGAACCCGCTTCATCCTTGCGCAGCTCCGAGGCCAGCGCCTTGATGCTGCGGGCCTGGCGCACGATCTGCGAGGCGCGGTCGATCACTTTCGTGCCGGCGTCGGTCGGACGCACCAGCGCGCGCCCTTTGCGTTCGAACAACTGGAAGCCCAGCTCGTCCTCGAGCTGCTTCAGTTGCTTGCTGACGCCCGGTTGCGCGGCGTGCAGCACGCGCGCGGCCTGCGTGATGTTGAGGTCGTTCTCGGCCACCGCTACCAGGTAGCGCAATTGGATCAATTTCATAGCCGGGAGCTTCGGAAGTGGTGGGCCATCGGAGGCGGTGAGGGTGAAAACGTCGAGAGGGGGACTCTTTTCTCAGCTCACTCACGGCCTCCGCGGCCCAGGTGAAGAGTACGCCGCTTGCGGCGGCGCACGTACTAACTATTGATTATCGTCAGATGCATTTACTGCGCGGTGATCTGCTCGAAGATACCGCCGTCACCGAAGTGTTCCTTCTGCGCCTTGGTCCAGCCGCCGAAGTCCTTGATGGTCACGAGCTCGAGCTTCGGGAAGAGCTCCGCGTGTCGCGCGGCCACCGTCTTGTCGCGCGGACGGTAGTAATTGCGCGCGGCGATCTCCTGCCCCTCGGGAGAATAGAGATACTTCAGGTATTCCTCGGCGACGGCGCGCGTGCCGCGACGCAGGACCACCTTGTCGACCACGGCCACCGAAGGCTCGGCCAGGATGCTGATCGACGGAATCACGATCTCGAACTTGTCGGGACCCAGTTCCTTGGTGGCGAGCCAGGCTTCGTTTTCCCAGGAGATCGCGACGTCGCCGATGCCGCGCTGCGCGAACGTGGTGGTGGAGCCGCGCGCGCCGGTGTCGAGGACGGGAACATTCTTGTAGAGGTTCTTGACGAACTCGCGCGCCGTGACATCACTGCCGCCGGGCTGCTTCTTCGCCCAGGCCCAGGCCGCGAGATAGTTCCAGCGCGCGCCACCGGACGTCTTGGGGTTCGGCGTGATTACGCTGACGCCCGGGCGTATCAAGTCGCCCCAGTCCTTGATCTTCTTCGGGTTGCCCTTGCGAACCAGGAATACGATCGTCGAGGTGTACGGTGCCGAATGATCCGGCAGGCGCTCTTCCCAGTTCACCGGCAGTAGTTTGCCGTTGTTGGCGATGGCGTCGACGTCGGCCGCCAAGGCGAGCGTCACCACGTCGGCCGCGAGGCCGTCGATGACCGAACGCGCCTGACGGCCCGAGCCACCGTGCGACTGGTTGATCTTGACCGTGTCACCGGTTTTCTTCTTCCAGTACTCGGCGAAGGCCTTGTTGAAGTCGGTGTACAGCTCGCGCGTCGGGTCATACGACACGTTGAGCAGCGTGACCTCGGCGGCCTGCGCCACCTGGCCGGCGCCACCGATGAATACGGCGCTGCCGAGGGCGATGAGCAGGCGTCGTTGCCAATTGAATTGAGTCATGACTATTTCCTTGAATCAGTAGTTGATGGCGAAGCGCGTGAACAGCGCCTGTTCGTCCGGGCGATCCCCGGTGGCGGCGCCACCTTCGAAGCTCGTGTTGTCGTAGTTGATCGACAGCTTCACGGTATTCCAGGGATACCAGTTGACGCCAACGCCGTACGAGGTCTCCTTGGTGATGGCCGTCAGCGGATTGGCGAACGAATTCGCGCCGCCGGTGAAAGCGTCATCGTCCGCGTCGAGCTCCTGGTAGCGCGCGACCAGCTCGAGTGCGCCCCAGCCCGACCTTCCCGGCTGCCAGGTGCTCGCCGGCGTGAAGCCGCGATAGGCCTCTTCCTCGCCCGTGACGAACCACGAGAATTGTCCCTGCCATGCGCTGGTGGTCAGCGAATCGCTGCGCGTGACGCCACCGACGGTACGCGACACGTCCTGCTTCACCTCCGTGTATTCGCCGAGAAAGCCGAAGCTCCCGCGATAGTAGTACAGCTGCGGCGCGAGGCGCAGTCTCTCGCCGTCGGCGAACGTGGCGTTGTTAGGCGTCACGCCGGTCGCGGTGTTGGCGCGGTAGCTGAACACGCTCAGCTGGCCCTGCGATCGATAAGACGGCAGGTAGGGGACGGCCGCGGAACCTGCGACGTCCTGCCAGGTGGAGCCGACACCGAAGCCGAGGCCGCGCAGGCTGAAGTTGTCCGAGTTGATGAACGGCTGGAAGAACACGCGCGCGGCGTAGTCGCCGGCCGTGTCGCTCTCGACGTCGGGCGTCGCGAGGTTGTCGCTGCTCTGGCCGTCGGTGACGCCATTGAAGTAGCCGACCTGGTAGGCAAACGCGCCGCCGGCGAACTCGCCGGAGAGCTGCACGCCGAGATCGCGATTCGGCACGAGCAGCGTCGGCAGACCGCGTTCCATGAAACGCAGGTCAGGTTCGGATGCCAGGCGCTCGAGGCCCACTGACGGCTTGAACTTGCCGACGGTCACGACGGTGGCCGGCGTGAATCGGGCGGCGACGTACGCATCAACGATAGTGCTTCTGCCGCTGCCGAAGTCCGGGGTGATCCGGAAATCGTAGATGTTGCCGAACGTGCCTTCGACGGTCGGTCGCACGCTGCGAAGCAGGAAGGTGTCGGCCGTCTCGGGGGCAGAGTCGCCGCCGTAAGCGCGATTGTCTGCGAACAGCGTGCCGCGCAAGCGGATGAAGTTGGCGCCGTCGGCCGAGCCGATCTGGAAGCGCGACGCGCTCGCCGTGATCTTGGGTGTCGTCGGTACGGCGGCAGCCGCCGCTTCCTGCTGAATTTCGAGCTTGCGCTCGAGCACTAGCAGGCGCTGCTTCTGTTCGTCGATTTCGCGCCTGAGGTCGGCGTTCGTGTTGCCCGAGCTCGAAGCAGCGTTCGATTGATCTGGCGTTGCGTTCTGCGCCAGCGCCACCCCCGCAAAAGGCAGCAATGCCGCGACGGACGCACGCAAAGCTGCTCGTTTGATATTCACCTTCGTTCTCCTGGATTCGTGTGTGCCACAAGGCCCGGAGAGCGTAGGAATACGGGGGTTATGCCGTCAGTCGAGGCCCGGTAACGTCCTGGTTACGATCCAAGTCGATTTGGTTATAGCCATATGAAAACGGCGCTCACTGCTGGCGCAGCGCGGCGGCGTATTCGGAAAGGAGGCGTGCCTGGCGGCTGTTGTCGCCGAGCGGAACGGCGCTCCCGCCCGCGCCCAGCGCGGCGAACAGTAGTTTGAGGTCGTTGACGATTCCCAGGCGCAGATGCCGTTCCTGTCGCGGCGTCACGCAGCGGGAGACTTCGACGTCGAGATCTTCGAGAGCCGTCCGCTCGGCGCGGGGCAGCCCGCGAAACGGTGCCAGCCGCGCATCGAGGCTGGCCGCGACGGTGTCGGGGATGTGGTTTTTGCTGCTCATGGGGTTCTCCGGACATGAAGTTGCGAGGGATTCAATCTGCGCTAGAGTGCCAATCCGAACAAACGCGCTAAGTGAAGCGCGCATAAGGAAAACTGACGTGACCGCCGCCTATGCCCGCCTGCCGCTCAACGCGTTGCGAGTCTTCGAAGCCGTGGCCTCGCGGCTGTCTTTTGCCGACGCGGCCGAGGCGCTGCACGTGACCCCTGCTGCCGTCAGCCAACAGGTGAAATCGCTGGAGGACTACCTGCAGGTGCAGCTGTTCAAGCGCGCCGGGAGGCGGATCGAGCTCACCGCCGAAGGGCAGCAGTTGCTGCCTGGCGTGCGCCGCGGGCTCGATGAGCTCGAAGCGTCCATGCAACACCTCAAGCAGCACCGCGCCGAGGGTCCCCTGCAGGTCACGCTGTTGTCGTCATTCCTGCAGCGCTGGCTGCTGCCGCGAATCAGCAGCTTCAACAAGCTCGATACCGGCGTGGAGCTGCGGTTCCACACCGGGCGCGATCCGGTGGATTTTTCACGTTCGGAGATGCACGTCGCCATTCGCATGGGCCTCGGCAAATGGCCCGGCCTGCACGTCGAGAAGCTGCTCGACGAGTGGGTGATCCCGATTTCCTCGCCGGCGCTGCTGTCAAAGTATGGTCCGGTTCCGCGCGGCCAGGACCTGCAGAATTTCCCGTTGTTAGGCAGCGTGGACGAGCCCTGGCAGGCGTGGATCGAAAAGGGGCAGGAAGGTAACTGGCTGGCGCGCGCGCCGATCATCGACGATTCGGCCGGTGTCATCGCAGCCGCCGAAGAAGGCATTGGTTTCGCGCTCGCGCGTTGGTCGCTGGTGGAGCGCTCGCTCGCGCAGGGGCGCGTGGTGCTCGCCGGAGACGCGTTGCTGCCGTTCCGGTTCTCCTATTTCTTCGTGTGCCCGGAACCCTACCTGGTGATGCCCAAGGTCAAGCGGTTCCGCGACTGGCTGTTCGATTCGGCGAAGAGCTTTCCGAAACCGCATTCATTGTTCGAGAAACGTCCGGCCGCGGAATCGAAGGCAGCGGCTCGCCGCCCGGTGGCGCGCGAGGCCTGAACGGGGGGATTCCGCACGGTTAAGTTTTGTTGATGCCGCATTCAGGCATCGGGTTTGTTAGCGCGCGCCCGCGCCAGCAACATGCCGCACATGTTCTTTCCTACTGGAGCAACAGTCATGTGCATCGAAAGATTCGCCCGCAATTTCGGCTTCGCGCTCGCGGCGGGCGCCATCATCCTCGGCGTCGGGTTCACTTTCGAATACCTGCCGGTGATCAACTCTCTGGCACGCTGAATGCGTGCCCGCGCAAGGAGACCGCCTTTATGAGCGCCCACACCTGTTTGTCGGTCGCCAACGCAAGTTCCTGCGAGGCGCGCGCTGTGATGCGCGCCAGCAAGGTCGAAGTGCGGCCGATATCGAGCTCGACCAAAACCGAACGGCCGACGTCGGGCGCGATCGAAACGACGCGCGCGGGCACGACGTTGCGTACCGACAGGGCACGCGGCGGTTCGCCGGCGACGATCACGTCGCGCGCCAGCACCTGGATCTGGATCCGCTGACCGATCACGGCACTGTCCATCTCCACGGCGAGCTCGGCGTCGCCGACGCGTATGGCAACGAGGCCGGCCGGATCGATGCGTTCCACGTACCCGGCGACCACCGCGCCGACCGAATCGGGACCGACGATGGCGCGCAGCAGCGGATCGCGGCTCACGGTCGCGATGTCGCCGTCGGCCAGCACGCGGCCGGCGTCGAGCAGCACGACGCGCGTCGCCAGCCGCAATATTTCGTCGAACTGGTGGCTCACGTACACGATGGGAATGGCGAAGGCGTCGCGCAGGCGCTCCAGGTATGGCAGCACCTCTTCGCGACGCGCCAGGTCGAGCGAGGCCAGCGGTTCATCGAGCAGCAGCAGGCGCGGCTGGACCAGCAGGGCGCGACCGAGCGCCACGCGTTGCTTCTCGCCGCCCGACAGTTGGTGCGGACGGCGATCGGTCAGCTTGCCGAGGCCTAACAAGCTCACGACGTCGTCGAAGGTCGCGGTGCGCGCGAGCGCGCGCGGCAGGCGTCGCGAACCGTACTCGAGGTTGTCGCGCACCGACAGATGCGGAAACAGCCGCGCGTCCTGGAACACCACGCCCATGCGCCGGTGGCGCGCATCCACCGACAGTTGCCGCGCGCCGTCGTACAGCACATCTTCATCGACGACCACGCGGCCGCCATCGGGCGGCAGCAGGCCCGCGATGAGGGAAATCAGCGTGGACTTGCCGCAGCCCGAACGGCCGAACAGCGCCGTGACCCCCGGATTGGGCGCGCCGAAGGCCACGTCGAGTGTGAAATCCCCGCGACGTTTGCGAAGTTCGACGCGCAGCATCAGCGGCCCAGCCTGCGGCGCATGACGCGGCCGAGGAACTCGGCGACCAGCAGGCCGGCGAAACCCAGCGACAGCGAGATGATCGCCAGCCGCGCCGCCATTGAATCGCCATCCGGAGTCTGCAGCGCGGTGTACAGCGCCAGTGGCAGCGTGCGGGTTTCGCCCGGGATGTTGGACGCGAAGGTGATGACCGCGCCGAACTCACCGAGACCGGCGGCGAAGGCGGTGACCGCTCCTGCCAGGATGCCGGGCGCGATCAGCGGCAGGGTGATAGACACGAATCTGTCTACCGCGCCCGCGCCGAGCGTTCGCGCCGCATCTTCGAGGCCGCGATCGACGTTTTCCAGCGAGATGCGGATGGCGCGCACCACCAGCGGAAATGACATGACGGCGGTGGCGAGCGCGGCACCCGTGCTGGTGAACGCCAGCTGCATGCCGAAGTGCTGGTGCAGCCAGCTGCCGATCGGGCCGCGCACGCCGAACAACACCAGCAGCAGGTAGCCGACCACCACTGGTGGCAGCACCAGCGGCAGGTGCACGAAGGCGTCGAATATCGTGCGGCCCGCGAACCGCCTGCGCGTCAGCAGCCAGGCCACGAGAATGCCGAACGGCAGGTTGAACGCGACGCTGCGCGCCGCGATCGAGAGACTGAGCCAGAGGGCTTCGGACTCCGCACTTGAGAGCATGCGCCAGTATATGACGGCGCGGCAGGCGAGCCGAGGCTACAACCACTTCCCTTTGCGCGGACGATAGAACAGGTAGACGTCGATGACGGTCATTGCGCCGAGCGCGCCCCGGTAGCCGTCACGGCGATCGTAACGCCGGCGCCGCACGGCCGGATCCTGCGGTGAAAAATCCTCACATCATTTGGTCTTTCGGCCCGGCCGCCGCGTACCGGCACGTTCGTTTTCTTAACGCTCTGCTAACAAGTGCAGTGGCAAATTGAGCCGATGAGGTGTCCATGGAAATCATGATCGCAGGAGTGGTGCTGGTGCTCGGTGCCGTCACCCATCTCGTCTACCGGCTGGCGGCCACCCTGCAGGAGCGCAAATGAGTGCCTTCGAGTGGATTGGCCTCCTGTTGTCCGTCGGCATCGGCGTGTACCTGGTGTACGCGCTGCTCTTTCCGGAGAAATTTCAGTGACCGCGCAGGGCCTGTTACAGATCGCCGTCTACATCGGTATTCTCGTCGCGCTGGCGAAACCGCTGGGCAGCTTCATGGCCGCGGTCTATGAAGGTCGACGCACCTTCCTTTCGCCGCTGGTGCGGCCGCTGGAGCAGGGCATCTATCGCCTCGCGGGAGTCTCCGAGGAACAGGAGACCGGCTGGAAGCGATATGCGCTCGGCTTGCTGCTGGTCAATCTCGCCGGCTTCCTCGTCGTCTATCTACTGCAACGGCTG
Organism: Steroidobacteraceae bacterium; assembly: GCA_035995425.1. Classification (GTDB taxonomy): domain Bacteria; phylum Pseudomonadota; class Gammaproteobacteria; order Steroidobacterales; family Steroidobacteraceae; genus CADEED01. The sequence continues at coordinate 10,090 of DASYKM010000168.1, read as the reverse complement.
CAGGGCTTCCTGCCGCTCAATCCCCAGCACTTCGCGGCGGTGAGCCCCGAGTCCTCGTTCAACACCGCGGTCAGTTTCGCCAGCAATACCAACTGGCAAGGCTACGCCGGCGAATCGACGATGAGCTATCTCACGCAGATGCTGGGCCTGGCCGTGCAGAATTTCCTTTCTGCCGCGACCGGCATGGCGGTGCTGGTGGCGTTGATTCGCGGCTTCGCGCGCCGCCAGGTGAGCGAGATCGGCAATTTCTGGGTGGATTTCACGCGCAGTACTCTCTACATCCTGCTGCCGCTGTCGTTGCTCCTGGCGATCATCCTGGTCTCGCAGGGCGTGGTGCAGAGCTTCCAGCCCTACCGGACGGTTGAGCTGCTCGAGCCGATCACCATTCAGACACCCGTGACGAACGAGGCTGGCGTCGCCGTCCTCGACGCGGCTGGTCAGCCTGTGACCAGGGCCGAGCAGGTCACGGAGCAGACCGTTCCCCTGGGCCCGGCCGCGAGCCAGATCGCCATCAAACAACTCGGTACCAATGGTGGCGGCTTCTTCAACGTCAATTCCGCGCATCCGCTCGAGAACCCGACACCGTTGTCCAATTTCCTGCAGGTCCTGGCGATCCTGCTGATTCCCGCGGCGCTCTGCTACACCTTCGGCCGCATGGTGAAAGACACGCGGCAGGGATGGGCCGTGTTGATTGCGATGCTGGTCATCTTCGTGCCGTTGACGCTCGGTTGCGTGGCCTTCGAACAGGCGGGCAACCCGCAGCTCGCGGCGCTCGGTGTCGATCAATCGGTGTCGGACCTGCAGCCCGGCGGCAACATGGAGGGCAAAGAGGCGCGCTTCGGCATCGCCAATTCCGCGTTGTGGGCGACCGCGACGACCGCGGCTTCCAATGGTTCGGTAAACGCTATGCATGGCTCGTTCACTCCGCTCGGTGGCCTCATTCCGATGTGGCTCATGCAGCTCGGTGAGGTGGTGTTCGGCGGCGTCGGCAGCGGCCTGTATGGCATGTTGATGTTTGCCATCGTCGCCGTGTTCATCGGTGGGCTCATGGTGGGACGCACACCGGAATATCTCGGCAAGAAGGTCGAGAGCTTCGAAGTCAAGATGGCCTCGCTGACGCTGCTCATCCCGCCGGCGGTGGCGCTGGTCGGAACGGCGATCGCCAGCGTGATACCCGCCGGCACCGGCAGTGTCGGTAATCCGGGCGCGCATGGCTTCTCTGAAATCCTGTACGCGTTCTCCTCGGCCGGCAACAACAACGGCAGCGCGTTCGGCAGCATCTCCGCGAACACACCGTTCTACAACACGGCGCTCGGCATCGCGATGTGGATCTCGCGTTACTGGCTGATCATTCCGGTGCTGGCGATTGCCGGCAGCCTGGCGGCGAAGCGCGCCACCGCGACCACCGTGGGCACGCTGCCTACGCATACCCCGCTCTTCATCACGATGCTCGTCGGCGTCGTGTTGCTGGTGGGTGCGCTGACCTTCGTGCCGGCGTTGGCGCTCGGACCGGTGGTCGAGCACCTGCAGATGATCGGTTACAAGTGACGAACGAAGGCGAACCATGAACGCAACTGCAATCGATATTGGCGCTCGGGCGAAATTTCTGACGGGCCCGATCATTTCGGGGGCCGTGCGCGACAGCTTTACGAAGCTCAATCCAAAGATCCAGTTTCGCAATCCGGTCATGTTCGTGGTGTACGTGGGCAGCATTCTCACGACGCTGATCGGTATCGCGGCGGCATTCGGTGCCGCGAGCGACGCTGGGCGTCCCGGATTCGTGCTGCATGTGTCCGCCTGGCTGTGGTTGACGGTGTTGTTCGCCAATTTTGCCGAAGCGGTGGCCGAAGGGCGCGGCAAGGCACAAGCCGCCACGTTGCGTGCAATGCGCCGTCATGTACATGCCAAGCGAATCATTGGAAAACGAAACGAGTACAAGACGGTCGAGGCCAGCGCGCTCAAGAAGGATGACCTGGTGCTGGTCGAGGTCAATGACACCATCCCGGCCGACGGCGAAGTCGTCGAAGGCGTGGCTTCGGTCAACGAGAGCGCGGTCACGGGCGAGTCCGCGCCGGTGCTGCGCGAGGCTGGCGGCGACTTCTCTTCGGTGACCGGCGGCACTCGCGTGCTGTCCGACTGGATCGTCGTGCGCGTCACCAACCGTGAAGGCGAGGGTTTCCTCGATCGCATGATCGCCATGGTCGAAGGCGCTTCACGGGCCCGTACGCCCAACGAGATTGCGCTCGCCATCCTGTTAGCCATGATGACGCTGGTGTTCCTGCTGGCCACCGCGACGCTGGCTCCGTTCTCGCAATATGCGGTCGTTAGCTCGGGTGCGGGTTCGGTGGTGACCATCACCGTGCTGGTGGCGCTTCTGGTGTGCCTGATCCCGACCACCATCGGCGGCCTGCTGTCGGCGATCGGCATCGCCGGCATGGATCGCATGGTGCGCGCCAATGTCATCGCGACTTCGGGTCGCGCCGTGGAAGCGGCCGGCGACGTCGACGTGCTGCTGCTCGACAAGACCGGCACGATCACGCTGGGCGATCGCAACGCCACCGGGTTCCACACCGCGCCGGGCGTCGAGGCACGCGAGCTGGCCGACGCCGCGCAGCTCGCCTCCCTGGCTGACGAAACTCCGGAGGGTCGTTCGATAGTCGTACTCGCCAAACAACAATTTCAATTGCGCGGCCGGGACCTCGCCGGCAGCACGCACACGTTCCACAAGTTTTCGGCGCAGACACGCATGAGCGGCGTCGACTTCGAAGGCCGCAAGCTGCGCAAGGGCGCTGCGGATGCGATCCGCAAGTTCGTGGAACAGGAAGGCGGCCTCTGGCCGGGGCCGGTCGGCGAACTGGTGGACACCGTCGCGCGCCGAGGCTCTACACCTCTGGTGGTTGCCGAAGGCCGTCGGGTGCTCGGTGTCGTCGAGCTGCGCGACATAGTCAAGGGCGGCATCCGCGAACGCTTCGCGGAGCTGCGGCAGATGGGCATCAAGACCGTCATGGTCACGGGTGACAACCGCCTGACCGCGGCGGCGATCGCCGCCGAGGCGGGGGTTGACGAATTCCTGGCGGAAGCCACGCCAGAAGCAAAGCTCGAGCTCATTCGCCGTCATCAGAAGGAAGGACATCTCGTTGCCATGTGCGGCGACGGCACCAACGACGCACCCGCGCTTGCGCAGGCCGACGTCGCGGTGGCCATGAACACCGGCACGCAGGCCGCCAAAGAGGCCGGCAACATGGTCGACCTCGATTCCAATCCCACCAAGCTCATCGAAGTGGTGGACGTGGGCAAGCAGATGCTGGTGACGCGCGGCGCGCTCACCACCTTTTCCATCGCCAACGACGTCGCGAAGTACTTCGCCATCATTCCGGCCGCGTTCGCGACTACCTACCCGGCACTGGACACTCTCAACGTGATGCGTCTATCCAGCCCGGAGAGCGCGATCCTTTCGGCCGTCATCTTCAACGCGCTCATCATCATCGTGCTCGTGCCGCTGGCGTTGCGTGGCGTCAAGACACGCGCGTCGTCGGCGGCAGTGCTGTTGCGGCGGAATATGCTGATCTATGGCCTCGGCGGCATCGTGGTGCCGTTCGTCGGCATCAAGGTGATCGACCTGCTGCTGACGACCCTGGGCCTGGTCTGAGGAGAGTCACGTGTTCAAAGAGATCAAGATCACGCTGGTCATTTTCGTGGCTCTGACGCTGGTTACCGGAGTCGCCTATCCGGCCGTCGTCTGGATCGTTGCGCAGCTGGCAATGCCGGATCAGGCCACCGGCAGCGTCATCGAGCGCGGCGGTAAGGCGGTCGGTTCGCGGCTGTTAGGCCAGGCTTTCAGCAGTGCAGGATATTTCTGGGGGCGTCCGTCCGCGACCGGACCGTTTCCTGACAATGGCGCCGTTTCATCGGGCTCCAATCAGGCTGCGACCAATCCGAATCTGCTTGGCGCCGTAAAAGATCGCATCGCGGCGTTGCGCGCGGCAGACCCCGGCAACACCGCTGCCATACCCGTTGATCTGGTCACCGCGTCGGGCAGCGGGCTCGACCCGCACATCTCATTGGCCGCCGCCGAATTCCAGGTGAGCCGGGTGGCGCGTGCGCGCGGGTTCGACCAGGCGCGCGTCCGTCAGCTCGTCGGTGCCGCGACCGAGGGTCGCACATTCGGCCTGCTGGGCGAGCCGCGCGTAAATGTGCTGGAATTGAATCTCGCGCTCGACGCGCAGTCCACGCAGGCACCATAGAGCATGCCCGAACAGCGGCCGGATCCCGATCAGCTGCTGGTACAGGTGAAGGCCGAAGAGGCCAGGGCAAAGCGCGGTCGACTGCGCATTTTTTTCGGCGCGACCGCCGGCGTCGGCAAGACCTACGCCATGCTCGAAGCCGCGCGCGCAACGCGCGCCGTAGGTACCGACATAGTGCTCGGTTATATCGAGCCGCATGGGCGCATCGAGACTGAACGGCTCATGGAGGGACTCGAACGCGTCCCGACACTCGCCGTCCGTTACCGCGACATCGTGCGCCAGGAGTTCGACCTGGACGCGGCGCTCGAGCGACATCCTGCCATCCTCGTGGTGGACGAACTGGCGCATTCCAACCTGAGCGGTGGTGATCCCGCTCCGCGGCATCCGAAGCGCTGGCAGGACATCGAGGAGTTGTTAGAGGCGGGCATCGACGTCTGGACCACGGCGAACGTCCAGCACCTGGAGAGTCTCAATGACCTGGTGGCGCAGATCACCGGCGTCAAGCAGCGCGAAACCCTGCCGGATCGAATATTCGACGAGGCCGACGAAGTCGAGCTGATCGATCTGCCGCCCGACGATCTGCTGGCGCGGCTCCGTGCCGGCAAGATCTACGTTCAGCATGACGCCGGCACCGCCACCGACCGGTTCTTCCGCAAGCCGAACCTCCTGGCGCTGCGCGAACTCGCGCTGCGGCGAACGACCGATCGTGTCCAGGCCGCGGCGCGCGCTTCGCTCGGCACCGCGGGCAGCGTCCGCACCTGGCTGGCGAGCGATCGTGTGCTGGTCGCAACCGGTCCGGATCCGCAATCGGAGCAGACGATCCGCGCCGGCAAACGGCTGGCCGATGCGCTCGATGCCGAGTGGACCGTCGTGTATGTCGAGACCCCGGCGCTGTTGCGTCTGTCGGAGAAGGAGCGCGACCGGCGCATCGCCTTGTTGCGGCTGGCGGAGTCGCTCGGCGCCGAAACCGTGACCCTGGATGGTCCGTCGGCGGTGGATGCGCTGCACGAATATGCGGCTACGCGGCAGTTCACGCGCGTCGTGGTCGGAGCGCCCAAGCGGCGCGGGTGGCGGGCCTTGCTGCGGCCCTCGGCGGCCACCGAGCTCGCATTGCGCGCGCGTGGCTTCGATGTGATCACCATTGCCGCGACCGACCCGCCCGCCGACCCACGGGCGGCAGAGCGCCGCGCCCGGGCCGAAAAAATCCCTCAGCCGATCCGCTGGCGTCGGTATCTGGCGGCGATCGCGATCACGGCGGTCTGCACCGCCATCGCCGGCTTCATGTTCCCTTATCTCGAGCTCTCGAACCTGGTCATGCTCTATCTACTGGGGGTGACCGCGACCGGCTTGTGGTTCGGGCGTGGGCCGTCGGTGTTGGCCGCGGTAGCGAACGTCGCCGCCTTCGATTTCTTCTTCGTGCCGCCGCGCTTCACCTTCGCGGTCAGCGACGCGCAGTACCTCCTGACCTTTGGAGTCATGCTGACGATCGCGCTGGTCATCGCCACGCTCATGGCGAACGTGCGCCAGCAGACGCGCGTGGCCGGCGCCCGCGAGCGGCGCACGGCGCTGCTGTATGGAATGAGCCGCGAGCTGACCGCCACGCGCGGCCTGGCGAACATGGCCGGTATCGCGGTGAAACACGTTGCAGAAGTGTTCCAGTGTCAGGCCGTCGTGCTGCTGCCGGACGCGGCCGGCAAGCTGCATCATCCAGAGGGCCCGTCAGAGGAACGCTCCTATCGCGGCAGCGATCTTGCCGTGGCGCAATGGGTGGTCGACCACGGGCGCCGCGCCGGGTTGGGATCCGACACCTTGCCCGCCGCGCCCGCGCTCTACCTGCCGCTCGGCGATGCCGACCGATTGTTAGGCGTGCTGGCGGTGCTGCCGCTCAACCGCCGCCGAGTTGCGCTTCCCGAGCAGCTGCACCTGCTCGAAACCTTCGCCGGACAGATCGGGTTGGCGCTCGAGCGAGCGCGCTTTGGCGAGCAGGCCGAGGCGGCGCGCCTGGCTGCGAGCAGCGAGAGTCTGCGCAATACGCTGCTCGCGTCGATCTCGCACGATTTGCGGACGCCGCTCGCGGTGATGGCGGCAGCCGGCAGCACGCTTGCCGAGCATGGCGAGTCGCTGGATGCCGCGACGCGACGCGCGCTGGCGCAGAACATCGAGGGGCGCGCGCGCGAGATGTCCGAGCTGATCTCCAATGTGCTCGATCTCACCCGTTTTGAAGCCGGCGTTCCCGCCATGCGCCGCGCATGGGAGTCGATCGACGACCTGGCGGCCGTGGCGCTCGAACGTCTGCATGAGCGACTGGCCGCGCACCCGGTGGAATTGCGACTGCCAGCCGAGTTGCCACCCGTGTTCGTCGACGCGACGCTGGTGGTGCAGTTGTTCACGAACCTGTTCGACAATCTCGCCAAGTACACGCCCGCCGCAACCCATGCCAGCGTCACCGCCATTGCCGACGGTGCATTCCTTCGCATTCGCATCGACGATGACGGTCCCGGGCTCCCGTCGGGCGATCCGGCGCGGCTGTTCGACAAGTTTCAGCGTGGCGATGGCGAAGGCGTGATCGCCGGCGTTGGCCTCGGGCTGGCGATATGCCGCGCTATTGTCGAGGCGCACGGGGGCAGCATCGCCGCCGGTACGCGTCCCGAAGGCGGCGCGCGCTTCGAGTTCACTCTGCCGATCATGGAGCCGGCCCAGTGACGCTGGCGATGCACCAGATCCTGATGGTCGAGGATGACCCGGGCATTCGCGACGTGTTGCGCGTGCTGCTGTCCGCCTCCAACTATCGCGTGGTCGAAGCGGAAACCGCCACGCGTGGCGAAATAGAAGCCCGCGCACACAAGCCGGATCTGTTGCTGGTGGACCTGGGCTTGCCGGACCGCGACGGCCTCGAGTTGATCCGGCGCGTGCGTTCCTGGTCGGCCGTGCCCGTCATCGTGTTATCCGCGCGTACCGCCGAGGAGCAGAAGATTGCCGCTCTCGACGCAGGCGCCGACGACTACGTGACCAAGCCGTTCGGCGCGGCGGAGCTGCTGGCACGCGTGCGCGCGGCGCTTCGCCGCACGGCGATCGGCGCGTTGCCGTCTTCCGAGATTCGACTCGGCACTATCGTGGTCGATCTGGCGCGGCGCGAAATGCGCGGCGCCGCCGCGCCGGTGCACCTGACGCCGCTCGAATTCCGCGTGCTCGAGAATCTCGCACGACACCCCGGCACGATCGTCAAACAGGATCGGCTGATTCGCGAGGTCTGGGGGCCCGACCAGGTGGACGATACGCGCAGCCTGCGGGTCTGCATCCGCAACCTGCGTGCCAAGCTCGAGCCCGATCCGCGCCGTCCCCGGTACCTGGTGACCGAAGCCGGTCTCGGCTACCGCCTGCACGTGGACGAGTAGATAGCCGGAAGAACCAGGTCAGGTGCCTTCGGGATTTACCTGTGCGTCGCGTCCGACGATCGCCTGCGCGCGTTCGCGCGGCACACCGAGGCTGCGCAGCGAGTACTCCAGCATGCCGCGCGCCAGCTCGCGTTCGCCCATCACCACGCGCCCGGCACCCAGCGCTTCGAGAGTCTTGAATTCGTGTTCCGAGTGCGTGCGCACGACGACGTCGATGGCGGGATTCAACTGGCGTGCCACTTCGACGATGCGGCGCGCGAGAAAGCTGTCCGGTGTGGCGACGACCAGCAGGCGCGCGTGCTCGACGCCGGCCTGGGTCAATACTCCAGGCGCGGCAGCGTCGCCTTCGATGGTGGGAATGCCCTGTGCCTGCGCGCTGGTCAGCATGAGATGGTCGCGTTCGATGACCGCGAAGGGCAGGCCTTGCGTCTTCAGCACCGGCCCGATGGCGCCGCCGACGCGTCCGTAGCCGACGACAATGGCGTGCTGGCGCAACGCCGCGGAGCTGCTCACCGGCACGCGATGCTGGTCCGCACCGCGCCGCTCGAGCAGGGCCAGTAGTTTGGGATGCGCTTCCAGCCAGCGCGACAGCGGCGCGACGCTCGCGAAGGCCAGGGGATTGAGCGCGATGGAGAGCATCGCGCCCGCGAGAATGAAATCTCGCCCGTCGGGCGGCAACAGACCGAGTGCGCTGCCCAGGCTCACGAGGATGAATGAGAATTCGCCGATTTGCGCCAGGCTGGCAGACACTGTAAGCGCGGTCCGGACCGGGTGCCGGAACGCCAGCACGATGATGAACGCGGCCAGGGATTTTCCCACCATGATGATGGCCAGCACCGACACCACCGCCAGCGGCTGGCGAACCAGGACGGTGGGATCGAAAAGCATTCCCACGGACACGAAGAAAAGTACCGCGAACGCATCCTTGAGCGGCAGCGAATCGTTGCCGGCCTGATGCGCCATCTCCGACTCGGAAAGGATGACGCCGGCAAAGAACGCGCCGAGCGCGAACGACACGCCGAACAAGGCCGCCGATCCGTAAGCGATCCCCAGCGCGATCGCGAGCACGCACAACGTGAACAATTCGCGCGACCCGGTACGCGTGACGCGCATCAGCAGCCAGGGTACGACCCGGGTGCCCACCACGAGAGCGAGCACCACGAATACCGACACCTTGGCGAGCGTCAACGCGAGCGCAAGCCAGGTGTTCGACGGTCCGGAAGGCGTGCCCAGCGCACTCGCGTCGCCGCCGAGCGTGTCCGCCAGCGCCGGCAACATCACCAGCGCCAGCACCATGGCCAGGTCTTCGACGATGAGCCAGCCCACCGCGATCTTGCCTTCCGAGGACTGCAGCGCATTGCGCTCCTCGAGCGCGCGCAACAGCACGACGGTGCTCGCGACGGACAAGGACAATCCGAACACCAGGCCCTGGCCGAAACTCCAGCCGAGCAGGTGGGCCATGCCCGCACCGATGGCGGTGGCGGTCACGATCTGCGCCACGGCGCCGGGCAGCGCGATGTACCGCACCGACATCAGATCCTTGATGGAAAAATGCAGGCCGACTCCGAACATCAGCAGGATCACGCCGATTTCGGACAGCTGACTGGCAAGGCCCGAATCGCCCACGAATCCAGGCGTAAACGGCCCGACGCAGATGCCAGCGACGAGATAGCCGACGATCGGCGACACCTTGAGCTGGCTCGCCACCAATCCGAACAACAATGCAAGCGCGAAGCCGACCGCGAGCAGCGCAATCAGCGAAGTTTCGTGCAATTCCGCGGGCATACGCGCGAGAGTACCCGAAAAATCGCGACCGCCGGGTTCACGACCCTTAGAATGCGCGCCTTCAATATGAAGTCTCAGCAGGCTCTCGGACCCGCAGTCATCGGCGCCATCGGCGTCGTCTTCGGTGACATCGGCACCAGTCCACTCTACGCACTCGGCAGCTCGCTCACGGCGGCGGAATACCTGCCCGGCGAGAGCGCCAAAGTTCTCGGCCTGCTCTCGCTGATTTTCTGGTCGCTGCTCATCGTCGTCACGGTCAAGTACGTCGGCGTGATCATGCGCGCCGACAATGCCGGTGAGGGCGGTGTGCTCTCGCTGGTCGCGCTGGTGCAGAAACAATTCGGTACCGCGACACCGTGGGTGCGGCATGCGGTGGCACTCGGCGTGCTCGGCACGGCGCTGTTCTACTGTGACGCGTTGATTACGCCGGCGATCTCGGTATTGAGCGCCGTGGAAGGGCTCAAGCTGCTCGACGCGGACTTTGCCTCGGCGGTGTTGCCCGTGACGCTGTTCGTGATCGTCGTGCTGTTCGCCATCCAGCGCCGCGGCACCGAGCGCGTCGGCAAGATGTTCGGCCCGATCATGATCGCCTGGTTCGTCACGCTGGCGGTGCTCGGCGTCATGGCCATCGTGAAAGCGCCGGCGGTGCTGCTGGCGATGAACCCG
>DASYKM010000167.1:0-18559 GCA_035995425.1 Steroidobacteraceae bacterium | reverse complement strand
TGCGGGGTCGAAAGCAGGCGGTGCAGGATCGCGGTCTGCACGACCATGCGGTTGTAGGCCTCGCGCTGCACCACGCTGCGCCGGCCGTCGAGCACTTCGTCGGCGACGGCGACATTACGCCGCACCGGCAGGCAGTGCATGAGTTTGCAGTCGACCGCGGCGCGCGAAAACCAGGTGTCGCGCACGCACCAGTCGGCGAGCGATGTGCGCTGGCGCGCGTCGATCTCGGCGTTGCCGTAGTGCGAGGTGGAGCCCCATTCCTTGGCGTACACCACGTGCGCGCCGGTGAGGGCGTCGTCACGGTCGTTCGTCTCGCGCACCGATCCACCCGTGGTGGCGGCGGCTGCGGCGGCTTTCTCCATGATGGGAGCGGGCAGCGCGAATCCTTCGGGGCGCAGTACCACGACTTCCATGCCGCGCATCGCCGCCATGTGGACGGTGGCGGCCGGCACCGCGAGCGGCAGCGCGCGCGGATGGTTCACCCACGACAGCACGAACTTCGCCCGGCGCGGCACGGTGAGATCGTCGAGCGTCTTCCAGTCCGCGAGCGCCTGGCAGGGATGGTTCGCCGCCGACTCCATGTTTATGACCGGCTTGTTGACCAGGCCGACCATTTCCTTGAACGAGGTTTCCTGCAGGTCCGCGTTGAGATCCACGCCACCCGCAAACGCGCGGATGCCCAGAGCGTCACAGTAATGGGCCAATACCGGCACGCCTTCGCGTACATGCTCCGCGGGTGCGCCATTCATGACCGCGCCGCGCCGCGTCTCGAGCTGCCAGGTTCCCTGGCCGGCGGAGATGACGAACGAGTTGCCACCCAGCCGCGCCATCGATGCCTGGAACGACGCCAGCGTGCGCAACGATGGATTGAAGAACAGCAGGCCGAGGATTTTTCCGGCGAGTGCATGCGGCTCGGGTGTCTGCGCGAGTCGCTCGGCGAGTGCGAGCAGCTCCACGACCTCCTCGCGTGAGAAGTCCGCCAGATCGAGAAAATTGTTCATAAAGCCGTCAGCGCGGCCCGCAGCCGATCGACGTGCTCCTCTTTGAGGATGAAGGCAGGCAACAGTCGCAGGATCGACGGATCGCCCGCTGTGCCCGCAAGGATGTCACGCGCCAGAAGCGCCTTCTGGATGTCCTTCGCGGGTTTATTCATGCGCAGCCCGGCGAGGAAACCCAGGCCCTGGAAGCCCACCACCGGGCCGACCGCGCAGGTCTGGGTGAGATAGGCCGACACGCGCCGCACGTTCGCCAACAGGTCTTCCTTCTCGATGGCGTCGATGGTGGCTTCGGCCACCGCGCAGGCCATCGGCCCGCCGCCGAAAGTGGTGCCGAGGTTCTCGAGTGTGAGCGACGCCGTGATCGGCGGCGTCAACAACAGGGCGGACACCGGGAAGCCGTTGCCCAGCGCCTTGGCGGTGGTGATCATGTCGGGCATGACGCCGTAGTAGTTAGCCGCGAACGGCGCGCCGGTGCGGCCGACGCCGCACTGGACCTCGTCGAACAGCAGCAATGCGCCGGTCTCGTCGCAGCGCTTGCGCAAGGCAGCGAGGAATTCCTGCCCCATGTCGAACGCGCCGCCCACTCCCTGCACCGGCTCGACGATGACCACCGCCGTGTTTTCGGTGACGTGAGCGGCGATGTCGGCGATGTCGCGCCGCTTTATCCAGCTGACGTCGAAGGGCGCGCGCGGCAGGAAAAACCATTTCTGCGGCGCTTGCCAGGTGGTCGAGGCGCAGGCGGCGGTGCGGCCGTGAAAGCTCTGCTCCACGGCTGCGACGTGTGTGCGTCCCGGCCGCATCTTGAAAGCCAGTTTGAAGGCGTTTTCGTTGGCTTCGGCGCCGGAGTTGATCCAGAACACGCTGTCGAAGGGCAGCTTCGAAAATTCGAGCAGCTTGTGCGCGGCGCGCGCGCGGATTTCCATCGGCACCGCGTTCGTCTGGAAATTCATCTGCGCGGCCTGGTCCGACAGCGCCTTCGTCCATCCCTTGTGGCCGTAGCCGAGTGACGCCACCGCGTGGCCGCCATACAGGTCGAGCACCTTGCGGCCATCGCGCGTATGCAGCCAGACGCCGTCGGCGCCGACGACTTCAATGGGATATTGCGCGTATACCGGCGCGAGTCCGTCGGCAGGCGAGGAAGGTTGTTTGAGCTCAGCGTTCATTTCGATTTCGTCCAGCCTTGTCAGGTCCAAGCGTTGTCAGGTCCAACCCGGGGCGGGCGCCGTGAGCCCCGTGGTCTCGGAAAGCCCGAAGAGACGGTTCATCCACTGCACCGCGCCGCCCGCGGCGCCCTTGTTGAGGTTGTCGACCACGCTCATCACTGCAACGGTGCGGCCGTTGGCCACCGCCGAGAGATGCGCGAAGTTGCTGGCAACGATGTCTTTCACGCGCGGCGCGTTGTCGAGCACGCGTACGAACGGCGCCCCGGCATAGAACTCGCGCAGCAGGCCGACCATCGCCGCGGCATCACGCGGCGATTTCAGGCGCGCCTGCACCGTGGCGTGGATGCCGCGCGCGAACGGGCCCGAGTGCGGAACGAAGGCGTAGTCGGCTTCGACGCCGGTCGCAGCCTTTGCGAGCGCCGTGATTTCCGGCGTGTGGCGATGGCCGAGCGCGCCGTAAGAATAGAGGTCGCTGTGACGTGTGGGGTGGTGCGTGCCTTCGACCGGCTTGCGCCCTGAGCCCGTGCTGCCGGTGACACCGCTGACAAACAGCGTGGGGTCGATCCACCCGGAGGCGAGCAGCGGCACGCTGGCTAACAGGATGGCGGTGGAGAAACAGCCTGGGTGGCCAATGTGTGGCGTCGGTGCCGACTTCAAATGCTCGGGTACGGCGCAGGTGAACTGGGCCAGCCGGTGTGGTGCGCCGTGCGGATGCTTGTAAACGGCTTCGTAGCCGGCAGCAGTGGCGAAACGGAAGTCGGCCGAGATGTCGACGAAACGCGGCTTCGTGCCCGCGGCTTCGGCGGCCTTGAGCAACGAGTCGATCAAAGCCGCTGCGGCGCCATGCGGTGCCGCGCAGAACACCGCGGACGTGGGCAGCTTGGCGATCAAGGCGGAAATCTCGGCCTGGGACTTGAACGCGGTGTCCGCGAGCGAGCCGGCGAGGTGCGGGAACGACTTGCCGGCGAGCTCACCGGGCGAGCTGTCGGACATCACGCCCGCGAGCGTGAAGTTCGGGTGCCCGATGATCAGGCGCAGCAACTCACCCGACACATAGCCGGTGCCGCCGAGGACGATGGCAGGGATCTGGCTTTGCTGGTTGCTCATCGGACCGGATTACTCGTTGGCGGCGCGATCGACGGGCCGGGCCCGCGAAAGACCGACGGACTCTATGATCGAGTCGCCGAGCGCGGCGCCGGCGGCGAGCGCGTTGAATGCCGGCACCTTGAGCTGGTCGCGGATGATGGCCACGCCCACTTCGTTGTCGGTGGCCGGGCCCGTGACCGCGATCGGCTCTATGTTGAACCGCTTGCGCAGGATGTCGACGCCGCCATAGGCCGCGACCGGATCGTTGGCCGAGAGCACGACCCCCGTCAACGCCTTGCGGATGTCTTCCTGCTCGAGGATGGAATCCACGCCGTACGTGCCTAACAAGCCGTCACCGAGCTCGAACACGATGACGTCGGGCTTTTTTTCCGCGAGCTCCGTGAGCATGGTGCGCGTGAGGGCAGGGCCCACCTTGCGCGTGGTGGAGACAACGCCGAAGTCCGTGAAGATGAGCGTGTTGCGTGCGCCGGCGTCTTCGAACGCCATGATGTCGCGGCGCAGGGAAACGCCCGTGGCTTTGAACGCGTCGACGACCAGTCCGCGGTGGCGCATGCGCGAAATGATGGCGGCCGCCGCCGCGGTCTTGCCGGCTTCCATGCAGGTGCCGGCGAGCGCCACCACCGGCACTCCATTGGTGGCGAGCGCGGCGGCGTAGTCGAGCTGGCGATAACCGACGCGCGCCGGTACGCCGATGCGCTCACCGAGATAGGGAAAGTGCAGCACGCCGCCAATCACGCGGCAGTCGAACGGCTTGCCCTTGTCGGGATTCACGGAATCGACGATGCCGAGCACCCCGCCGATGTTCAGCATCTGGATGATGTCGCCGGGCTTCACGCTCTCGGGCACGTGGCCCGAATAGCCGAACAGCGCCTTGCGGTGGCCCAGCGCGCCAACAACAATATCGCCCTTGCCGACCTTGGCCATTCGGCCGCTGGTGAGCTCGAGCGTGTTGTAGGTGGACTTGTTGGTCAGGATCTCGACGACCACGACCACGCCTTCCTCCGAAGGAATGTTCTCGGTGGAGACGCGCACCTCATTGCCGAGGCCGCAGGCCTGGGTGACCGAGGCGATCTTGTCGACGACTACGGTACGCATCACTTTCCTCCCGCACGCGCATGGAACATGCCCGTGAGCGAAACGATCTTTGAGAAACCCAGCGCGTCCTGCGGCGTCCACTCGCCGTGGGATTCGCCATACACGCCCTTCGACACGGCCATGAGCGAGTGCTTCGACTCGACGCCCTCGACGAACAAACTACCGGGACGGAACAGCACATGGACCTTGCCGGTCACCCGCTCCTGCGAGGAGATCAGCAGCGCCTCGATGTCGCGGCACACCGGGTCCAGCAACTGGCCTTCGTGCACCCAGTCGCCATAGGGACCGGCGAGCGAATCCTTGATGCGCTGCTGGCGCGGCGTGAGCACGAGTTTTTCGAGCTCGCGATGCGCATTGAGCAGCACTTCGGCGGCCGGCGCTTCGAATGCCACGCGACCCTTGGTGCCGATGATGGTGTCGCCGAGGTGAATGCCGCGGCCGATGCCGTAGGGTGCGCCCAGGGTCTCCAGCTGTTCGACCACCTCGACCGCCGACATCGTCTTGCCGTCGATTCCTGTCGGCCGTCCCTTTTCGAAGTGGATAGTGTGGCGGGCAGGCGGGCGCGGGTTCGTGAACGCGTCTTTCGACAACACCCAGGCACTGTCGGGAATGCTGCCTTCGGAAGTCAGCGTTTCCTTGCCGCCAATGGTCACGCCCCATAAGCCGCGATTGATGGAATAGGCGGCGCCGAACGGCGGCACGGGAAGCTTGCGCTCCTGTAGATAGTCGAGCTCTTCCTGGCGCTTGAAGGCCTTGTCGCGCACCGGCGCGATCACCTCGAGCTCCGGCGCCAGTGTGCGCAACGCGACTTCGAAGCGCACCTGGTCGTTACCCGCGGCCGTGCAGCCATGAGCGATGGAATTCGTGCCCAGCTTGCGCGCCATCAGCGCGATGGTCTGCGCCTGCATGACGCGCTCGGCGCCCACGCACAGGGGATAGAGCTGGCCGCGGCGCACGTTGCCCATGATGAGGAAACGCAGCACCTGCTCGAAGTAGTCCGCGCGCGCGTCGACCTGGTGATGTTCGATGGCGCCGAGCGCGATCGCGCGCTCGTGCAGCGTCTTCGCGCCCGCGGCGTCGATGCCGCCCGTGTCCACGGTGACCGTGATGATGGGGCGGCCGTAGTTTTCCTTGAGCCACGGCACCAGGAACGAGGTGTCGAGACCGCCGGAATAGGCGAGGACGATGGGTTTCACGGACTTATCAACGCTCATTTTTATTCAGACTCCAAAAGCTTCGCGCAACTGCTCGAGCACCCGCGCCTGGGCGCGGGCATCGGCGGTCGCGATGAAAATCGTGTCGTCGCCGGACACGGTGCCCGCGACTTCATTCCAGCCGGCCTTGTCGATGGCCGCGGCCACGCTGCCGGCCGAGCCGATCGTGGTCTTCACGACCGTGATCGACGGTCCGGCGGTGCGCACCTCGCGCACGAACGACGCCACCGCCGAAAACTTGTCCTGCGTGCGTGACGACAGCTCCGCCTTGTCCGGCAGCACGTAGCCGTCGCTCGCCTTCATCACGCCGAGCTCGCGCAGGTCGCGGCTGATCGACGACTGGGTGACCGCGTGACCTTCGCGCTTCAACAGGCGCACGAGCTCCTGCTGGCGGCGCACCGGGGAGTGGCGCAGCAGGCGAACGATGGCGGTGCGACGCGCCTCGCGGTGATGGTCCGTGAGCATGGAACCGAATCCACCCATGAATAAAGAGTGCGCATGGTGCATAAAAATGCAGAAACCGTCAACGATTCTTTTGGCCGTTGTGACCGGGGTCTATACCGTCGGCGGATTGCGGCCGGGTTACGGGCCGGGCGGCAGCGGATGCGCGGCATCCTTGCCAATGACGGTGGTCCAGGGCCGAACTTTCCATTCAGTCACCAGGCCGCCGGTGACGTACGGATCGGCTTTGGCGAACGCTTCGACCACATCTTTCGAAGGCGCGGAGAAAAACAGCACACCCCAGTCCACCGGATCGGCCAGCGCGCCACCCAGGATGAGCTCGCCGCGCGCCAGGGATTCGCGCGCGTGCTTCACGTGGGCGCCGCGGAATTGCGGGCGGCGTTCGAGGATGTCGGGAACGTAGGTATAGAAGAGGAGAAAGTGCACGAGCTCGCTCCCGGAGTGGCGGGATGCGGATCATAGTTGAGCGAGCGTGGCCCGCGTAGCATCCGGCGACGAGGCGTCGTCCAGTAGGCGGCTTGCGCAAATGGTTGATTTTCTCGGCCCGTTCGGGCAAATGAGTGGCGGCCATTTCGGCCGGTCGAATCCCACGAGCAGAATTCCGTGCATAGAAAAATAGTTAGCCTCCTCCTTGTGCTCATGACGGCGTTGCCGCTCGCCGCCGCGCCAGCGCACGCCGACGACAAGCCCAAGAAAGTGAAATACGTACCGCCCGGAGGCTTTGGCGGTCATGCCTGGGGTGAGCTGCGCACCAACGCCGGTTTCGATCGACTGCCAAAAGAACCCGTCGGTGTCGGCGCGGCGTGGATGCGCCCGGTGGAGAAAGAGTCGAGCTTCACCTGCGTGCCGGTCGGCCCTCCGGGTCCGACGATGAGCGGCGCGGTGGGCGGCTGCGATTTCCAGGCGACGCTCCTGCAACTGCGCAAGACGTTCGAGGGCGGTGGATTCTATGTGCTCTCCGAATACACCATCGAGGATCAGGGCTTCCGCTACGGCGGCGAAACCGACGGCGTCGTGCTGCACCCGGTGATCTACCAGTTCTGTGCCAACTGGGACGAAACCAAGCGCGAAGTGCCGCCCAAGTTCGACGAGATCAACAAATTCTGCGGCGTACGTTTCCTGTTCCAGAGCGATACGCGTGAGCAGTTGCGCAAGCAGCCCGCCGACTACCTGACTAACTACGATCGCGTACTCGAACGGCTGCTGGCGAAATTCGGCAGGCCCGACAATTTCGTGCGGCGCGGCCAGGTGGTCATCGAGACGATGGATGGCGACTCATACGATCCCAGCGAGCGCAAGTTCAGCATCTGGCGCTGGTGCCCGGCGCGCGATCGCGCCCTGCATACCACGTGCACCGCGAGCGTGGTGCTGTCGCTCGAACCGGCCACCGGAGTGGGCACGGTCCTCTATTCGACCCCGCTGTTGTGGGAGTTTGCATATGCGCGCGAAAACAACGGCTACAAGGGCGACAAGCTTTTCAAGATGCTGCACGCGGGGAAATAACCGCACCCTCGGATGCACGCACCGTGGAATCGGGTTCCGCCTCGGGTTCATGTTGGTGCTCGCGATGCCGGCAGCGTGCAGCCATGCCGCCGATGGTTCGGACAGCGTCAGTTACGTGCCGCCCCCGGGTTTCGGCGGCCACGCCTGGGGCGAGCTGCGCACCAGCGCGGGCTTCGATCGCCTGCCGACAGAACCGGTCGGAGTCGGCGCCGGATGGATTCGCCCCGTTGAAAAGGATTTCGACTACACCTGCGTGATACCGCCGCCGCCTCCAGGTCCCATCCTCAAGGAGGCGGTGCCCGGCTGCAAATTCGATGCGACCTTGCTTCGCATGCGCAAGAGTTTCGAAGGCGGCGGTTTTTACGTGCTGTCCGAATACAGCATCCCGGAACAGGCCTTCCGCTTCGGCGACGAAAAGGACGGCGTGGTTCTGTACCCTGTCATCTACCAGTTCTGCGCGAACTGGGATGAAACCAAGCGCAATGTGCCGCCCAAGTTCGACGAGATGAACAAGTTCTGCGGCGTGCGGCTCATGTTCAAGACCGACACGCGCGAGCAATTGCGCAAGCACCCCGCCGAATACGTGCCCAACTATGATCGCGTGCTCGAGCGGATGATCGAAAAATTCGGTTATCCCGCCAACTTCGCCCGCCGCGGCCAGGTGGTCATCGAGACGCTCGAAGGGGACTCCACCAATCCGGTCGAGCGCAAGTTCAGCATCTGGCGCTGGTGCCCGGCGCGCGATCGCGCCTTCCACACCACGTGTACGGCGAGCGTGACGCTGGCGCTCGACCCGGGCACCGGCGTGGCAACGGTGCTGTATTCGACGCCATTGCTCTGGGAGTTTGCTTACGCGCGCGAGAACAACGGTTATAAAGGCGACAAACTCTTCAAGATGCTGCACGCGCGCAAATAGGTTTCTCATGTACACCCGAGCCGGTATTCCGTTGCGCCTCCGTCTGCTCGTCGGAATATTCGCGTTGATTCCCCTGTCGAGCGGTGCCGCTGAAAATTCGCAGCGCGTGAAGTACGCGCCGCCGAAGGGCTTTGCCGGGCATCTCTGGGGTGAATTGCGTTCGAACTTCGCGCGGCTGCCCGATCAGCCGCGCGGGGTTGGCGCGGCATGGATGAATCCCGTGCTCACCGATCAGCGCATCACCTGCATCGGCATCTGCGATGCCAACCAGGTGATGCTGTCGCTGTGGGAAAAGCACGAAGGCGGCGGATTCTAT
Source organism: Steroidobacteraceae bacterium (assembly GCA_035995425.1). Classification (GTDB taxonomy): domain Bacteria; phylum Pseudomonadota; class Gammaproteobacteria; order Steroidobacterales; family Steroidobacteraceae; genus CADEED01. Next base: position 9,785 of record DASYKM010000167.1, on the reverse strand, counting down.
GTTCTGTCCGAGTACGCAATAGAAGGCCAGGGATTTCAGTACGGCGCCGACGACCGGGTGAAATTTCATCCGGTGGTCTACCAGTTCTGTGCCAACTGGGACAGCACCAAGAAAGTACCGCCACCGAACATCGACTACATCAACTGGTTCTGCGGCGTCAAACTGATGTTTCAGAGCGAAACGCGCGAGCAGCTCGCCAAACTACCCGCCGACTACAAGACGAACTACGACCGCGTGCTCGAAAAGCTGCTGGCGCGCTTCGGCCGGCCCGCCGGCTTCATGCGCCGAGGCAAGGTGATCATCGAGACGCTCGAAGGCGAATCGACCAATGCGGGCGACCGGAAATTCAGCATCTACCGCTGGTGCCCGGCGCTCGATCGACGCTTGCACACTTCGTGCACGGCGAGCGTGGTGCTGTCGCTGGATCCCGCCAAAGGCGTGGGCACCGTGCTGTATTCGACGCCGCTGCTCTGGGAGTTCGCCTACGCGCGCGAACAAAACCACAAGGGTGACCCGCTCTTCAAGATGCTGCATGCACGCAAATAACGGTCAGCGTGCGTGCCGGAACGTGAGGTTGTAGCGAAAGGCTCCGGTGAGCGGATGGACGCCGGCCTTGATAGGCCGCACGGCGTGATAGACGAGGCGCGCCGGGCCACCCCAGACCAGTACGTCGCCGTCGCCCAGCGCCACGCTCTTTCCCTTGCCGCCGCGCGTGAGGCCGTAAAACGCGAAGCTCGCGGGCAGTCCCAGCGAGACCGAAACGATGGGCTGGGCGAAATTCTGTTCGTCGGCATCGCGATGCGCCGTGAGTCGTGCGCCCGCGGAATAGCGATTGATCAGGCAGGCATCGGGCACGAAATCCGGAAAGCCGCCGGCGACCGCCGCCGCCAGCGCCAGACGGACGAACTCGCGCGGCATCGGCGGCCAATCCCTGTCGGTCAGCGGATCGCGGGAACTGTACCGATAGCCGCTTCGATCGCTGACCCAGCCCACCGGTCCGCAGTTGGTCATGGCCACCGACATCGTCTGGCCACCGGGCGTCACCAGGTGCCGGAAGGGCGCGACGCCAGTGACGTCCTCGATGAGCGGCATCAGTCGCGCAGTCTCGGCGAAGCCACGCAGCAACGTGATCCCGGCCTCGAGACGAATCGCTTCGCCGCCGCCGGCGAATGGCAGCTCGAGCGTGTTCATTTCTCGATCGTGAAGACCAGGTCGGCGGCGCGCTCTTTGGCGGACTCGGTCGTGATGGTCCAGCGATCGTTGATCGTGTAACGCATCTTGATGGTGCTGATCGACTCCGTCAGCGAGACGCCGTAGCTCACATACAGACGCGGCGAGAGGTATTTGCCGAGCACCAGCGAGGTCTCGTTGGAGAGCGTGGATTCCACGCTGATGTCGGGAATGCCGAGCTTGCTGCCGAGCTGCGAAGCCAGCAGCGCAGCCGCCTGTCCGGCGACTTCCTGTGAGGCGCCTGGCGTGCCGGCACGCTTCTGATCCTGTACCGACTGCAACGAGCCGCCGGCCAGCAGCAGCGAGACGATCTGCGACTGCGGAACCGAGGGTTCGGAGAAGAACGACAGGCGTGGCTCGCGCAGCGACCCGCGCACGTTCACGCCGGCTTTCACGTCCGGAAATACCTTGACCGCGCGGATGTCGACGGCCGGATCGGCTAACAACCCGCCGCTGAAGATGAGCCGGCCGCGTTCGATGTCGAGCTTGCGCGCGAGGGCGGTGTACTGCCCGTCCTTGACCTGCAACTCGCCGGTGGCGCGCGTGGGCTCGCCGGGCAGCGTACGTTCGGTGATGCTGCCGGTGATGTGGCCCGAAAGGCCGTAGGTTTCGATGGTCACCTTGTCGCCCAGCGTCAGGGTGATTTCGCTGGTGACCAGGAACGGATCCTTTTCCACGGCCTCCGTCGGGCCGACGAGCCGCTCGTCGGCCGAGGGCAGCACGGCATTGGTGAGGTCGGCCGGCTGAATGCGCGCCAGCGGTAGTTTGACTTCGCCCTTGACGAGGATCTCACGGGCGGCAATGCGGAAATCGAGGTCCGGAGAAGCGTCGATGCGCGCTTCGGGCACGTCGACGATGCGCAGGTTTTCGCCATTCACGCGGATCTCGCCGTACGGGAGATTGTCGCGCCACTCGATCTTGCCGGAGCTCGCGAGCGTGCCCGCGCCGGCCTTTGCCGTGGAGCTGAACTCGAGGTTGTTGGAGGCAATGCGCGCCTCCATCTCGAGTCCGCGCAGCGCCAGATTGAGCTGGTAGAGGTCCAGCTCGGCGCCGGATAGTTTGATGACGCCGCTGGCGCTCGGCGTGCCGAGAGTGCCTGCGAAACTCATGTTGGCGTCGAAGTGACCGCTGGCGCGATCGATGTCGGGAAAATACAGCGTCAGGAAGCCGAGCTCGCCGGTGGCCATTTGCAGCTGGCCGCGCATCGGCGACGCCATGATGTCGGTGGTGACGCGATCGGCGCGCATGCGCCCGGAAACCAACCCGCGCTGTGCGGCATCGAGCCGCAGCTCGGCATTCAACTGCGCCGCGTCGGCTTCGAGTGTCACGAAGCCGGAGCCGAAGGTGATGACGTCGGTGCGGCCGCTCGCGAGCTTGTGCCTGATGGCGGCATCGACGAGATCCACGCGTGCTTTTCCGACGAATGGAGCGCCGCCGGTCGAGCTCGCGTTGGCAGTGGCGTTCACACTCCCCTGGTACTCGACGTTGGGTGTAAGGCCGGCGGTTAGCGTACTGATTGGAAGATTGTGAGCGTCGGCGCGCGCGCTCCATGTGCCTTCATTCCAGGCGGCTTCGCCGCACAGGCGCGCTACCTTGCCATGCATGCACAGGGAATCGAGCTTGAATTCCTTGGCGCTCGCGCGAACCTTGACCGGAGTGTCCAGCTGCAGATTGATGTTGGCGGTGTCGTCGATGAACAGATCGCCGATGGTCCCGGCCCACACGCCGTCGGCGAAACCGCCCTTGCCCGACATGTGCAGGCTGGTTTTGCCGGCCAGTGCGTCCGCCCTCACGATGTGATTCGCGGTGGTGCCATCGAGAGTGGCGTTGAACTGTGTGAGCGAACGCTGGTCGACGGTCAGTTGCGAGATGGCGATGTCGGCGTGCGAGGCGCGCTGGCCGCGCCAGTCGAGATCGACGTTGGCCGCGAGCTTGTCGACGCTGAGCGTGCCGTTCTTGAGGCCGTTGCCCGAGGCGGTGAGCTTGACGATCGGCGCCTCCGCCGTGCCACCGATTTTTCCGCTGGCGTGCAGCTCGCCGCGCGCGCCCTCGGCTAACAACGCGAGATTGTCGGCGTCGAGGCTGAACTGGAGGTTGAGCGCGCTCGACGCGCCGATGTCGCCGTCGATGGCCAGGCTGGTATTGCCGGCGCGAAAGCGCAGCGAGTCGAAGGTCCAGTCGTCGCCGTGCAGCGCGACGCGGCCGCTGCCGGTCGCGGCGTTGCCGCGCAACTTGCCGTTGAGATTGCTGAACGCGAAATCGAGATTGCCGCCGGTACCGAAAGGCGCGCCGGCCGCTTTCATGTTGAAGTCGAGCGCGCCGTCGAAGCCAGGGCGCAGTGCCGCGGGATTGAATCCCTTGACGCTGCCTTCGAGCGTCCAGCTCTCGGCGGGATTCCAGCGAGCTTCGCCAGAAAGCATCGCTTTGCCGCCGAAGGCGCCGAGCTCGAGCTCGGCGATCTGCAGGTGATCCTTGTGGAGCGCGCCGCGCATCGCAACTGTCATCGGATCGATCTGCGGGATGAACAGATCGCCGGTGGCGGCGATCCCATAGGGCCACAAGCCCTCGAGCCGGTACTTGCCGGCCGGACTCGAGAAGATTTGCGGTGTCTCGGCCGTAAAGCGCGCCACCAGCGGCCAGCGCAGCCCGCGCCAGTCGCCGTACAGAAGTAGTTTGGGGCCGTTCGTGGCGGTCTCGATGGTGCCCTGTCCCGCGACGTGACTGCCGGTGCCCTTGTGCGTGATCTCGTAGTGCGTCGCGTTGACGACGCGGTCGGAGTAGTTGCCTTCGAACACGACGTCGAACGCTCCGGCGCCGAGACCCGGCACCGCGAGCGGCCCGCGCGCATGGAACGCGTTCATCTCGCCACCGACATCGAGCGTGCCGGTGATGATGCCAAGGGCGCTGCCGCCGCCGAATGTCTGCAGGTCGAAGTTGTGCACGTCGGCCTTGCCGACCCAATGAAAGTTGCTGGACAACTCGAGCAGCTCGCCGCGCATGTCGGCGCGGAAAGGCTCCTGCAGCTTGGCGGTCAGCGGCAGCTCGTCGAGCGTGCCATCGAAGCTGGCATCGGCACGCCAGCCCGGCTGACCTTCGATGATCATGTGCGTCGTCGCCTCACCACTCAGTTTCATCGGGTCGGCGGCGGTCAGCACGCCGATGGCGCGGCTGCGCAGCACCCCATAGATGATGCTGCCGTCGAAAACCTTGATGGTCTTGCTGCCGACGATGCCGCTGCCCGAGACATCATTGAACTCGACGCGTTTGCCACTCGGCGCGGTGATCACCAGGCTCGGCGTCGAGGCGGACTCGGCGCTGATGCTGAGCAGGCGCGGCAGGAATTTGGGCGGAGTTTTCGGCGGCGGCACCAGCCGGCGTTTCACCTCGATGAGCACCTGGTCGGCGTGAGCGTCGCGCACCGCGATTCGCCCCACCAGCAGCGGCCAGAAGTTGACGCGCGCCGCGCCATTTTCCACGCGCACGTGCGCGCGCTCCTGGTCCACATCGACACGGTCGGCGCCGAATCCGCCGGCGATCGTGCCATGAACTTTCTCGATCTTGAGCGTGACCTTGCCCAGGTGCTCGGGCAGGCGCGCCACCGCGAAACGCAGGCCGGCCTCGGTATACAGCACCCACGCCAGGAACAGCAGTACCAGCAGGGCTAACAACCCGACGATGAGGGCCGCGATCTTGAGCCGGCGCTTCATCAGAGTTTCGGCGAAAAATTGAGGTGCAGGCGCGGGCCGGGACGCTCGGTGCTGCCGGCGGGAATGGTCAGGGCCTGGGCCACGTCGATACCCACCGAAACCACCGGCAGGCGGAACCTGACGCCGAGACCCACGGAGTACATGAGCGGGTCGCCGAAGTTGTCGAAAGCGTTGCCGGCGTCGGTAAAGAGCGCGATCGCGAAATTGCGCGGCAGATCGCGCACCAGTTCCACCGAGCCCGCGAACAGGTGTTTGCCGCCGACCTTTTCCAGTTTGGGACTGAGGTCGTCGTTGAACTGCGGAACGCCGTTCTCGATGACCTGTTGCACGGGCGATAAGTCATTGACGGCGAAGCCGCGCACGCTGCGATCGCCGCCCGCGAAGAAGCGCTGCGAAGGGGCGAGATCGCTGGTCTGCGACACCGCGGTGGCACCGATGTCGCCGCGCAACAGCACGTGCCACTTCGGGGCGATGTCGAACACGCGTTCGCCCTGGATGCGAATCTGCAGAAAGTCGGAATCCGAACCCAGGGCCGTGTGTGAGCCGCGCAGCTCCGCAAACAACGTACGGCTGAACAGCGCCTCGCCGAGGTAGTTGCGCGGCACCAGAGAGAAACTGATGCCTGGGATGAGGAGGTTCTGCACGTCCTTCACGTGTGACCCGACGAATTCAGATTCGGTGTGCAGGAACTCGACGTACGACACGCGTTGCCAGAAATTGCCAAACCACGGGCCGCGCACGTGGGTGAAGCTCGGGATGAAATTGATGTTTCGATCGTCGACGTCGGCGAGTCGATCGTGCTTGCCGGTGAGCTGCAAAGTGAATTTTTCGGTGGCCGGATCGCCGATGGGCACGATGTAACGTCCATCGAGCGACTGGGTGAGCGCCGAAGCCTTTGCCTCGGTGCGGAATCGATGGCCGTGCTGGTTGATGCGCCGGTCTTCCCAGGCCGCCGTGCCGCGCACTTGCGTATCGGTACCGTAGCCGACGCCGAACTGGTAACGATTGCGGCGGTTTGGTTCCGCCGCAATGCTGACGGGTACGGTGTGCCGCTGGCGATCGCGGTCTTCGGGCAGCACTTCGACTGTGGCGAAATACTGGCTGTCATCGAGGGCGAACTGCGTGCGCAGCAGCTGCGTGGCGTCGAACGGCTGGCCCGTCTGGTAGCGAAGAAAACGCCGCACCAGCGATTCCTCGATCGCGTTCTGCGAAATGACGGTCTCGCCGAAATTGTAGCGCTCGCCGGTTTCGAATTCGATTTCGATCTGCGCGGTGTGCGCCTCCGGATCGACGCGCATCTCGTTGCGCGTCATGCGAGCGTCGAGGTAGCCGTAGGTCGCGGCGGCGCGCAGCAGTCCGCCCTTCAACGCTTCGTAGTTAGCGTGGTTGAGACGGTCACGAACCTGTATGGGCAGGTCGTTGGTGATGTTGGTGAAGACCGGCTCGGTGGCGCCGGGGCCGGTGACCTTCACTGCGACTTTTTCGACGATCACCGCTTCGCCGGGAGTGATGTTGATGGCGACGCGATAGTTCTGGTCGCCACCATTGCCCTCGGGCTTCTTCACTTCCGAGGTGACAGTGGGCTCATAAAAGCCGAAGGGCCGCAACGCGCTGCGCACCTCTCGCTCGCTGCGCTCCTGCAGGCGTTCGACGAATTCCGGCGACAGGTCGTCGGAATTCTTGTAACGCTCGAACGATAGATAGGCGAGAACATTGGCGCGGATGTCTTCGCTGACACCGCGAACTTCGACCTGCACGCCGGCGTCAGCCTGCGTCGCGAGCTGCGCAACGGCGAGCGCGAGCAGCGTGACAACGGCAAGGCGCGGGCAAAGTTTGATCTGCAAGGTCGGCATGACACCGCTTTGGGGCGGGAAGGCTGAAGATTCTAATGAGAGTCGCGCCTGCGCGCGCGGGTTCCGCGCCGGCGCGGATGCCTTCAAGGTCCGCCGGTTTCGTTCAGCACGTGTTCAGACTGTCCCGACGGAGCGCCGTCGGGATCAAAGCGTCGTTCTGTGATCTGCAGCGCGCCGTCGGTTGCGATTGTGAGGATCGTCGAGCAACGCGTGCCAAACCGCCGGTCGAGCACGAACGGCGCCGAGAGCTTGCGCGCCCACTCGGGTGAGAGATCTCCGGGCGGCACAATGTCCGGCGGAGCCGGTTCACGATCGGCAAGCATCGCGAACAGGCCGGCGCGCAGTGCCTCCGGATCCGACGAATCGGCCTCCTGCAACAGCTTCTCGAAGCGCGCACGCACGCGGACGAGCTTGGGCCACGGTGTGTCCAGGAATTCATTGGAAAGACCGTACATCCCAGGGGACAACTGGCGGGCGAAATGGTCGGCGCGATTGGAGGCGTACCAGAGCGACTCGCGGTCCGCGAGCAGCAGATTGAAACCTGCATACCCAGGCGCATCGATCTCGAGCGCCCGCAGGTATTCATCCGGCGGGCGGACTCCGGACAGGAAAGCCGGGATGAGCCCGCCACGCGAGGGGGCGCCGCGGCGCTGGCGGCCGAACTCGCGGAAGTTGGTGACGATGCCTATTCGGCGCTGCGCATCGACCGCGAACCAGGCGCCGTTCGCCTGCAGGTCGCGTCCGCCCACGACACCTTGGATCTCCGCCCAGGGTGCGAGCGGCGCCGATGCCCTGGCGTGGAATTCGTCGCGATTGGCCGCGAGCACCAGGCGGTATCGCGGGTGACTGCGCCACGCAAGGACTAACAAACACATCCGCGGCTACCGGCGGGTCGGCGGGTCTTGGGCATTGCCGAACCATCCGTCGATGAGGCGCGCCGAGATTGCGCCCGGCGGCGGCAGGGCCGGATGTCCCGCGGCGATGTCGGCACGGCTGAACCAGCGCGCGTCCTCGAGCTCGCCATCACGCAGGGTGATCTCGTGCGTGCGCGCTACTGCGCGGAACCCCAGCATCAACGACGATGGGAACGGCCAGGGTTGTGAGGCGACGTACTCGACATCGCCAACCAGCACGCCGGTTTCCTCCTCGACCTCGCGTATGACCGCGTCTTCGAGGCTCTCGCCCGGTTCGACGAAACCGGCAATGGTTGAATAGCGCGCCTCCGGCCACGACGCCTGGCGGCCTAACAAAGCGCGCTCGCCGGAGGCGTCGGTAACCAGCACGATTATGGCCGGGTCGAGCCGCGGGAACGTCTCGGTGGCGCAGCCGGTGCGGCTGCAACGCAGGACGTGGCCGGCGCGGGCCGGCAAGTTCAGCGCGCCGCAGACACCGCAATGGCGGTGGCGCAACTTCCACAGGGCGAGTGCGCGGGCGTATGCGAGCAGTGAGGCGGAGTCGGGCGGCAACATCGGCGCAAGTGGCCGCAGCTCACGCATTTCGGCGCCGTCGGGCATCGCCGCGCGCGCCGCGACTGGATCGCGCAATTCGACCAGTACACATCGCGCACCGCGGAACCAGCCCAACAACGTGAGGTCGTCGTCGTGTGCGCCGGCGACCAGCTCGTGGCCGCCGTCGAGCCAGGCGACGTCCATCGGATCACCCGCACTCACGAGCTGCGTTGCGCCCGATCCGAGCAGATAGCGCGTGGCCGGGTCGCCGCGCGCAGCGGCAATCCACGACGGATCGTCGCGCATCTCGGCGCGCCGCTCGAGAAACGGGCCGGCAAAAAGCGTGGGGCGAGTGCTCACGCGGACAAATCTACCGCACCCGCGGGTACGCGTCGCTCGCCGCCTACGCGGGCGCGTTGCCTTCGCTGCCCATGTCGCCGGTCTTGTCGCAACTCTTGTCACAACCCTGGGGCCGCTTCGTGCCCGCGCATTCGTTGCATACCGGAGCGCGCAGCGCCAGGCGATCCGTCACCAGCACGCTGCTGCAGTCGCGGCAATGGGCGAGCCGCAGCTCGTCACCGGCGAGCAGCGCACCTAGCAGGAACACGGCGTGCTCGAAAGAGATCTGCGATTCACCCATCAACGCGCAGTAGACCTCGAATGCCTCACACAACAGCGCGCCACGCGCCACCGTGGGCGCGGTCTGCGCTCCCAGGTCGGAAGGCCCTCGCTCGAGCTTGATCGTCTGTGGCGTGATGAGCCCGAACAGGCTGCTGACACTCGCGAACACCGCCGCTTCGCGTCGCATGCGCAACGAGCGGGTGAAGAACGCCGCCTGGCGCGGCGACTTGCCGCGATGCCGCGTAACGGTGGCGCCGCCCGCTTCGTGCAGGTAGGTGCGGTAGAGCTTGCGGATACGGTCGTCGGTCAGGCCGGTCCACGCACGAATAGTGTGCGTGCGCGCTTCGTGGTGGATGAATCGGAGCGCGAGGTCGAGGCGCAGTCGGTCGCGGCTGTAACGGTCGTCTGAGATACGCATATACGTCCTTGTGGTTAGCTAGATTCGTGGTCGTCTGCAATTTGGGAAAAATTTCCCAAATTTGCAAATGACTTTCAAGGGGTGGCGGCGCAAGATATCTCTCGCGTTTAGGGAGGAATGCCATGACAAGTCGGGGAAGTCAGCGCACCAGGGATGAGGTGCGCCACTGGTTGCCGTCGCAGGGCGTCGATCCGGCGCCGCTTGCGGAGCTCAACTCGGAATGTCTCGGGCAGTTGGTCCTGCGCGCGGCTGAGAGCGATACCATCGCGTCCGCGCCGCTGCTGCTGTCGTCGCTGCGCGTGCAATGGGCATCATTGCCGGCGCACGCCGTGCGGCGCTTGTCGGCCGCCCCGTTCAGCCTGTTCGACGCGGGCTTCGCATCGGCGCCTCGGTGGCTCGAGTTGCACACGCGCGGTGTCCACGAATTGCCGCAACGCGTCGAACCCGCCTATTTCCCCGCCGAGATGGCGCGGGCCATTACGCGTCGCATGCTCGTCTACGGCTGGCA
>DASYKM010000166.1:0-2072 GCA_035995425.1 Steroidobacteraceae bacterium | reverse complement strand
GCGACGGCCGGGATGAGGACCAGCAGCGCCGCGTCTTCACCGGGCCAGTGGGCGCCGGCACCTTCCGCGCCCCAGAACATGCCGAACGCCGTCAGCATGACGCCCACGACGAACTTCATGCTGTTCTCGGGTACCCGGGACAACGGCGCGCGGATGGCGAAACCCGCCACGGCCACGACGAGCACTGCCACGACGGCCGCGAGCGCGGCCAGCCCGATGTTGTGCTGGTTGCTGCCGAAGGTCAACGCGATGAACACGACCTCGAGACCCTCGAGGAGCACACCCTTGAACGCAAGTGTGAAGGCGTACCAGTCGGCGACGATGCCGCGCCGGCGGGTACTCGCCCGCTGCGCGGCGATGAGCGTGGCCTCATAGGCCGCCGCTTCATCGTGCAGCGCCTTGTTGCCGCTCGCCCGCAGGATCGCCTTGCGCAGCCATTGCAGCCCGAAGACGAGGAGCAGACCGCCGACGAACAAGCGCAATCCGCTCAACGGAATCACCGACACCGCGGGTCCGAGTATGGCGACGATCAACGCCAATGACAGCAGTGCGGTGACCAAACCCGTGATGGCCGAACGCCAATCACGAGCCGTGCCGGCGGCGAGAATGATGGTCAATGCCTCGACCGCTTCGACCAGGCATGCCAGAAACACTGCGATGAACAGGGCTGAGCCGCTCAAAGCCGATCACCTCTTTGAATGTCATGTGTCATCGCACTGCTGCTCCATGCGGATAGTCAGATTGTAACAGTGGTTAGATTCTGTTTCTAACTAACGCATGGACGCCGTGAGTACGTTCGGACCCTTGGCTGAGACGACGAGATCCCGGCGGCCAACGGCACCGATCGAGATCGACGGGTCAGATTGCCGCGCGCGAGGTTTGAGAGTTATTGGCGTAATGCGGCCGAAGCCCCAACCGCAGAATTCGGTCGAGTAACCGGTCGGACATGACGCGGGCCAGCCGCACGATGATTGCCGCGTCGCGGCCGACGGCGTAGCGCATGCGGGGACGAGACGCGGTCGCGGCCTTGGCGATCACGTTCGCGGCGTGTTCGGCCGTAACGCCGGAGGCCAGGTGCGATCGAGTTTGTGCTGAGATCGCCGCGGTAAGGGCGCCATAACGTTGGACTTGGGCGAGGGTCATGCCATCGTTCAGTCGATCGGCGGCGACAATGCCACGCTCCGCTATCTCGGTCCGGACCGCCCCGGGCTCGACGACGACGACCTTGATCCCGAATGCGGCGACTTCTCGGCGCAGCGCATCACTGACCGCCTCGAGCGCGAACTTCGAGCCCGCGTACGGGCCATAGGTCGCCATCGCCACCTTGCCGCCGACGGAACTGATGTTCACGACGGTGCCCGAACTGCGCAACAGCGCGGGCAAGAGCGCTTGGGTCATCGCTACGTGACCGAACAGATTGACTTCGAACATGCGGCGCCACTCCGCGATCGGCAGGGTTTCGACCGGCGCATTGAGCTGGATTCCGGCGTTGTTGATCAGTGCGCGGAGGGGCCGGCGCCGCGGGTCGGCAGCGATGCGGTCGGCGATCGCGACGACATCCGAATCCACGGTGATGTCGAGGATGAGCGGCTCGATCCCGTCGGCCCGCAAGGCGTCGGCGTCGACATCACGGCGGACACCGGCCAACACGTGAAAGCCCCTTCCCGCGAATTCCCGTGCAGTGGCGGCGCCTATGCCCGTCGAGGCGCCGGTGACGACGACCAACTCTTCTCGGCGGCGGTTCGAGCAGGTCATGACCATCTCCAAATTTCAGTTGACAACGTCATCTGAAACTATCTGGTCGGTTGACAATGTCAACTCATTGCGGGACGTGGCCTATGCTCCTCCGGATGGCGAAGCGATCGGAGACTGCCGCGGCGACCCGACAGTCGCTGCTCGATGCCGCCGGAACGTTGCTCGACATCGGCGGAGTCGACGCGGTCACGCTGCGCGAAGTGGGTGCCCGCGCCGGAGTTTCGCGCTCGGCGGCGTATCGCCACTTCGCGGACAAGGACGCCCTACTCACCGTCCTGGCCACCAATGCCCTGAGCGAACTGGCTGACGCGCTCGAA
>DASYKM010000165.1:0-8853 GCA_035995425.1 Steroidobacteraceae bacterium | reverse complement strand
CGCCCAGCAGTTCCAGATTCGCAGCATTCCGGCCGTGAAGCTGTTTCGCGGCGGTCGTGTGGTCGATGAATTCGTCGGCGCCCAGCCGCTCGGGCAAGTGCGCGCGTTCCTCGAGCCTCACCTGCCACGGGCTTCTGCGGCCGAGCATGTCGCTGCGCGCGGGCTAGCCGAACAAGGTGACTACTCCGCCGCCATCATTCAATTGCGCCAGGTGGCCGAATCGGATCCCGGCAATCTGGATGCGCGGCGCGACCTGGCGCGCTACCTCGCGCTGTCCGGCGAGATCATCGAAGCCTCGAAGGTTTTGGGACACCTGCCGCCGCAGGCGCAAAACGATCCGGCATCAAACGCGGTACGCGCTCTCATCCATTTTGCCGCTCTCGCCACCGATGACGCCGCCCGTTCGGACGGATCGCGCGCGAGCGCGGCGCGTGCGCTGCTCGGCGGCAGCTCCGACGCCGCCATCGAGTCGCTGCTGACGCGCATGCAGGGCGATCGCGCCTTCGCCACGCGCGCCGGGCGCGAGGACTTGCTGCAGGCGTTCGCTCTTCTCCCTGCGGATGACGCGCGCCTCGCGGGCTGGCGCCGGCGCCTGGCGGCGTTGCTCAACTAGTGAATGACGACATCACCATCGCGTTGAAGATCCTCGCCTGGACCGGCGGAGTCTCTGCGCTCGTCTGGATCGGCATCGTGATGATGAAAGCGGCGAAACGAGGCGGCGGCGGAATGCGCGGTATCGGCGCCGCGCTCATGATGTCCGGCTGGGGCAGCATGCGCGATCCGCGCAACGATACCGTGGCCGAAGCGCAGGACGGACGGATCCGCAAGGGCAACCACTCCGGCGATCCGCTCGACCCGGGCGCGTAGTTAGTCGCCGGCCGCCTCGCGCTTCAGGCGCTCCGCTTCGTCATGCCCGAGGTAGGCATGGATGCCCACGCGCGCCAGGTACAGCAACGGGATCAACACAATCGCCGCGCCCATCTTGTAGATGTAGTTGACGGTGCCCACGGCGAGGAACTGCGGTATCGACCAGTGCTGCGGGCCGATCACGAAGGCGATGTACAGCACGATGAAACTGTCGAGCAGCTGCGACACCGCGGTGGATGCCGTGGCGCGCAGCCACACGAAGCGATCGCCGGTCATGCGCAGGATGCGGTGGAAGATCACCACGTCGATGAGCTGGCCGATGAGAAAGGCAACGATGGAACCGCAGATGGTCCACAGACCTTGCCCGAAGATGACCGAGTAGGCTTTCTGAATGTCCGGCACGCCCATGCCTGCGTTCACATCCACCCAGAAGGTGGCCGGCGCCAGGGAGATGGCGGCATAGGCGGCGAGGAATGCGTACGCGATCAGGCCGACGGCGATCCACGAGATGAGCCGCACGCCGCGCACGCCGAAGTACTCATTGATGACGTCCGTCATGATGAAGACGAACGGCCACACCAGGACCCCGGCGGTGAAGTTGAGCGAGCCGGAAATTCCGAACAGCGACCAGTTGAACGGCGCTGCGCCGAAGGTCGCTTCGAGCGCAAAGATTTTGACCCCGACGAACTCGCCGATGAGCGCGTTGGTCAGGAAGAATCCGGCCAGGAAGATGAAAAGCCGTGTGGCGCGGTGATCGGTGGTACGCATCCAGGTCTCCGTCAGTCGCGTCCGCGCAGACGGCGCAGTTCGCGCCGGCCATGTTTATCGGGCCGCTCGAGCGAGCGCGGCTGCGCAAACGCCGCGGCCAGCCGGGATTGTTCGGCGTATTTTTCGCGGGCCGTGCGCGCCATGTCGCTTTCGGCGTAACACGTCTGCGCGATCGGCGCGGCGCCGCGCCGGTCCAGGAGCTTCAGGACTTCGCATTCGAAGACATAGCCCTGACGCGTGATCGTGAGCTGGTCGCCGATACGCACGGGATGCGCCGGTTTGACGCGTTGGCCATTCACCTGAACCTTGCCGCCGGACACCGCCTCGGCCGCGAGCGGGCGCGATTTGAACAGCCGGGTACACCACAGCCAGCGGTCGATACGCAGCGACGTACCACCGCCTTCGGTGCCCTCGGCGGTTTCGCGATGTGGGGGTTTGCGACTCACGGCGGCCAGTATAATTGCGGCAACTTCCCCTTACCCGAGGTTCCTTCGTGGACCCTTCTTTCTACCAACGATTCGATACCCAACTCGACGAGCTTCGCCAACAAGGCCTCTTCAAGACCGAGCGCGTGATCACCAGCCCCCAGGGCGGGCAGATTCGCGCCAACGAAGCCGACGTCGTGAACCTTTGCGCTAACAACTACCTCGGCCTCGCCAGCCACCCGGCGATTCGCGAAGCCGCGCACCGCGCCATCGACCGCTACGGCTATGGCATGGCCTCGGTACGTTTCATCTGCGGCACGCAGACCGTGCACAAACAGCTCGAGGCGGCGTTGTCGCGCTTTCTCGGCACCGAAGACACGATCCTGTATTCCTCCTGCTGGGACGCGAACGGCGGTCTGTTCGAAACCGTGCTCGGCGAGCCGGACGCGATCATTTCCGACGCGTTGAACCACGCCAGCATCATCGACGGCGTGCGGCTCTGCAAAGCGCGCCGCCTGCGTTATGCGAACCGCAATCTCGCCGAGCTCGAGCAGCATCTGAGGGACACTCGAGACTGCCGCACGCGCCTGATCGCCACCGATGGCGTGTTCTCCATGGACGGGAGCCTGGCGCCGTTGCGCGAGATCTGCGATCTCGCCGGCCAGTACAACGCGCTGGTCATGGTCGACGATTCGCACGCCACGGGTTTCATGGGCGCGGGTGGCCGCGGAACGCCGGAGCATTGCGGCGTCGCCGGTCGCATCGATTTCCTGTCCGGCACGTTCGGCAAGGCATTGGGCGGTGGCAGCGGCGGCTACACCTCGGGAAAGGCGAATGTCATCGCCTGGCTGCGCCAGCGGTCGCGGCCCTATCTATTTTCGAACAGCATTCCGCCCGTGGTCGCCGCGGTCACGCTGCGGGCGCTCGACCTGGTGGAAAACATGCCAGCCCTGCGCGAAACCTTGTTTGGTCACGCGCGAAGATTCCGCGCCGGCATGCAGGCCGCCGGTTTCAGGCTGCTGCCCGGCGAACATCCCATCATCCCCGTGATGATCGGCGACGCCGCACGCGCCGCGAGTTTCGCCGACCGCCTGCTGAGCGAGGGCGTGTACGTCATCGGCTTTTCTTTCCCCGTGGTCCCCAAGGGCGAGGCGCGCATCCGTACGCAGATGTCCGCGGCGTTGAGCGATGCGCAACTCGATCGCGCGCTGGCGGCCTTCATCAAGGTTGGCCGCGCCATGGAGATCATCAAATGAAAGCGTTGGTCAAGAGCGAGGCGCGTCCCGGCATCTGGATGAAGGACATTCCGGAACCCAAGGTTGGCCCCAACGACGTGCTCATCAAGATCGCCAAGACCGCGATCTGCGGCACGGACATGCACATCTACCACTGGGACGCCTGGGCACAGAAGACCATTCCCGTGCCCATGGCTGTGGGCCATGAGTATTACGGGCGCATCGTCGACATGGGCAGTGAAGTCCGCGGTTTCGCGCTGGGCGATCGCGTCTCGGGCGAAGGGCATCTCACCTGTGGCCATTGCCGCAATTGCCGCGCCGGCCGTCGCCATCTGTGCCGCAACACGGTCGGCGTGGGAGTGGACCGGCAGGGCAGCTTCGCCGAGTACCTGTGCATTCCGGCCAGCAACGCCTTCAAGTTGACCGACGCGGTCACCGACGACATCGCCAGCATTCTCGACCCTTTCGGTAACGCCACCCACACCGCCCTCGCCTTCAACATGGTGGGCGAAGACGTGCTGATCACCGGTGCCGGCCCGATCGGCATCATGGCCGTCGCCATCGCCAAGCGCGTCGGCGCACGCCACGTGGTCATCACCGACGTCAACGACTACCGGCTCGGGCTGGCACAGAAGATGGGCGCTACGCGCGCCATCAACGTCACGCGGCAGAAGCTCGACGACACCATGCAGGAACTCGGCATGCAGGAAGGCTTCGACGTGGGCCTGGAGATGTCCGGCAACCCGGTCGCATTCCGCGACATGCTCCGAACCATGCACCACGGCGGCAGCGTGGCTTTGTTAGGCATTCCGCCGGGTGAAACGGCCATCGACTGGAACCAGGTGATCTTCAAGGGACTCAACATGCGCGGCATCTACGGCCGGGAAATGTTCGAGACCTGGTACAAGATGGCCGCGCTGCTGCAGGCCGGCCTCGACATCACACCGGTGATCACGCATCACTTTCCCATCCAGGAATTCCAGCGCGGCTTCGAAACCATGGGCTCGGGGCAGTCGGGTAAAGTCATCCTCGATTGGGGCACGTTGACCTGACGGCGAGCACTAGCTATCCGGCGCAGGATTTTTCTCCGGAATGTTTGAGGTGGCGCACAGCCGGCACCTGCCGGCGTGCCGCATGCATGGCCTAGCATTCATGCATGGACTGCGATCGCTGCCATTATCCGGCCACCAGATCCGTGCGCTGGCTTCCCGCCGGCGCGCTTGCGCTCGTCGTGGGACTCACCAGCCTCGCGTCGCAGGCGCAGATCGCCACCTCGAGCAACCCCTTCTCGGAGATTCCGCTGGCAACGCGACCCATCCCTTCGGTCCCGGCCGCGGAAGTCGCTGACGCGGAGCCACCCTACTCTTACCCGGCGGTCGTCAAGCAACGCTCTGAGCTCTACGACCCGCGGAACCGGCGACACAAACAGGACTGCGGCACTGCCTACATAGCCGTTCACGTGCTCGAGTCGGGCGAGCTCGACGAAGCCAGGGTCGCGATCTCGAGCGGCTATCCGTACCTCGACGCAACGGCGCTCGATCACGCGAGAAAATCCCACCTACGAGACCCGATACGCGACGCGCCTCGACGAGCCGACCAAGGGATGGGGTGAGTGGGATTCGTGCCACGAGGTATTCACGCGGATCTGGAAGCGGAACGGCAAGTGGTACGCCAAGGACCCCGCCGGCACCACCCCGCGCCCCGCGTTTTCCTGCGTGGAACTGCCCGCCCGGTGAGCGGGCGCAACGCCTAGCGGACGTCGCAAAAACAGTAGGCGTAGCGATTATCGCGTGCGTTCATGCGCGCCCAGCGATTGAGCTCGCGCTGCAGGGGCTCCAACTGCCGCGCTACCTGCAATGCGGGCATGCGCGCCGCGATGTCACCGATGAAGTTCTTCGCGAACCACACACGGATCTTCAAAGCCAGCGATTCGGCCCAGGTCAATTCGGGCTCGATACGTTCGACATCGTAGTCGCCGGTGAGCCCGGCGCGTTTCGCCGCCGACTTCACCGCCTGGTCGAACAAACCGAGCTGGTCGACGAGGCCGTTTTTCTTGGCGTCGGTACCGATCCAGACGCGACCCTGCGCGATGGCGTGCACTTCATCACGCGTCTTCTTGCGCCCTTCGGCCACGTGCGCGAGGAATTCCTCGTAGCCGCGCTCGATGAACGACTGCAGCAGCACCTTGGCATCCTCGCCGAGCGGCCGATCGACACGCAGCTGGCCCGAAAGGCTGGTGGTTCCGAGACCATCGACGCTCACGCCGATTTTCTTGAGCGTGTTCTGGAATGTGGGAATGGCGCCATAGATGCCGATCGACCCGGTGATCGTCGCCGGATGCGCCCAGATTTCATCCGCCGAGCTTGCGATGTAGTAGCCACCCGAAGCGGCCAGGTCGCCCATGGAGACGATCACGGGCTTGCCGGCGACCTGGGCCGCGCGAACTTCACGGTAGATCTGCTCGGACGCGAACACGCTGCCGCCGGGACTATCTATCCGCAGCACGATGGCCTTGACGTCGTCGTCTTCGCGCGCCTGGCGAACGAGCTCGGCCGTGGTTTCGCCGCCCACCGTTCCCGGCGGCTGCGAGCCGTCGAGGATTTCGCCCGAGGCGATGATCACGCCGATGCGCGGCTTGCCGGCGGAGCGCGCACGCTTTTCGGCGTGCACGATGCGCAAATAATCTTCGAGCGAGGTCGAGTTGTACGACTCGCCCGCGTCGCTCTCATCGGCCTTGACCTTTTCCTGCGTCTCTTCGGCAGTGTCGCTGCCGACGAGCTCGACCATCCGGCGCTCGACATCGAGCGACGATTTGAGGCCGGTGACGAGCTTCGCATCGAGTGCGACCTTGGCCGCATCGCCCTTCGCGGCCATCATGGAAGGCACGAGATTGGTGACGTAGTCGGAAATATCGGTCGGCGTAAGCCCGCGCGCTTCAGCCACCGCGGTGCGATAGCTGAGCCACAGGCCGTTCAGGTAGGCGAGGCTTTCCTCGCGCTCTTCGGGCGACATGTCGTTGCGGACGTAGACTTCCGCGGCGCTCTTGTAGGCACCGACGCGAAACAGGTTGATCTCGACGCCGAGCTTGTCGAAAAGATCCTTGTAGTAATTGCGATAACGCTCGTAGCCGTCGATGGCCACGAGCCCCTGCGGATCCAGGTAGATTTCATCGGCAGCCGCAGCGACGTAATAGCTCTCCTGCATGAACGAGGTCCCGTACGCGACCACCTTCTTGCCCGAGCTGCGGAAATCCTTGATGGCGGCGGCGAACTCGGCGAGCGTGGGCTGTCCGCCGCCCGACATGTAGTTGAGGTCGAGCACCACGGCCGTGATGCGCGAGTCCTTCTTGGCGGCCTTGAGCGCGTCGAGAAGATCCCAGAGCAGCGTCTCCTGCTGCGCGTCCCCCTGAACCTTGGCGAGTGCCTGATCCACCGGGCTGCCGGTGAGCTGCTCGACGATCTCGCCCTTGGGGGCGAGCACCAGCGCCGAGTGATCCGCGATGCGCGGAATCGAGGTTCGCAGGGTCCCGACCACGAAGCCGAATACCACCAGCAGCACCACCAGGTGCAGGAACTTGCGCAGCCCGTCCAGGCCGCGCCAGATGCCGGCAAAAATCCGGCCGATCATTTCTGCCAGCCGTCCAAGCGCCGCTTAGACCTTCTCTTCGATGCGCGCGGCCTTGCCGGACAGATCACGCAGGTAGTAGAGCTTGGCGCGACGCACGCTGCCGCGGCGCTTGACCGAGACCTCGCTGATCGAGGGGCTGTGCGTCTGGAAGGTGCGCTCCACACCCTCGCCGTGCGAAATCTTGCGCACGGTGAACGAGGAGTTGAGGCCGCGATTGCTCTTGGCAATGACCACGCCTTCGTATGCCTGCGCGCGCTCGCGATCGCCTTCGGTCACCTTGACCTGCACGACCACGGTGTCGCCCGGATTGAAGTCCGGGAGCTTGCGCGTCGCACGCGCTTTTTCGATCTCTTGAATGATGCTGTTAGCCATGTCTGTCACCTTCGCGTTCAGCGAGAAATTCGTCGAGGAGTTTCGCCGCATCGGCCGGCAATCCTCCCCGTGCAATCAAATCCGGCCGGCGCATCCAGGTGCGCGCGACCGCCTGCTTCAACCGCCAGCGCTGAATGTCAGCGTGGTGCCCGCCCGCAAGGACTTCGGGCACCGTCCGGCCTTCGAACTCCACCGGCCGCGTGTAATGCGGCCAGTCGAGCAAACCTGAATCGAAGGACTCCTCGACGTTCGAGCGTTCGTCCCCGAGAACTCCGGGCAACAAACGCGCCACCGCATCGATGATCACCAGCGCCGGGAACTCTCCACCCGACAACACGTAATCGCCCACCGAAACTTCTCTATCTATTCGCGATTCGATGACCCGTTCGTCGAGTCCTTCGTATCGCCCCGCCACCAGAGTCAGCCCCGGCAGCTTCGAAAATTCCTGCGCCAGCGCCTGCGTGAACGGCACGCCCTGCGCCGACATATATATGCGCAGCGACCCTGCTGGTTGCCGCACCGTCGCGGCATCTATTGCCGCCGACATCGGCTCCGGCTTCAACACCATCCCCGGCCCGCCGCCGTACGGACGATCGTCCACCGTGCGGTGAACGTCGCGGGTATGCGCGCGCGGGTCTTCGCAACCCACCGACACGATGCCGCGCTCCACCGCCCGCCCCAGCACGCCAACCTTCAGCGCCTGCTGAATCAACTCCGGAAACAATGTCACGACTTCGATGCGCATGAGTCGTGTCAGAAATCCTCGGGCCAATCCACCAGAACCGCGCGCGCATCCTTGTCGATGCTGCGCAGGTGCTGCCCGGTCACCGGTACCCAGTGTTCGCGCGCACCCTTGATCACCATCACCACGTTGCCCGGCGTGTCGACGAAATGATCGACGACTCCGAGCAGCGCACCTTCCAGATTCTTCGCCTCGAAACCGACCAGGTCGTCGCGATAGTGCTCGCGTCCCTCGGCCGGTGGCAGCTGTTCCCGCTCGACGAGAATCATCTGCCCGGTCAACCGGCTCGCGCCGTCACGTTCGTCGACACCCTCGAGCCGCGCGATCCAGCCGTTGCCCTGCGGACGCGCCTCTAACAACTTCACTTCGCGGGTGGCGCCGTTGCCTTCCTTGCCCTGCACCTGCAAGTGCCAGCTGCGCCACTCGAACAATCGCTGCGGCGGATCGGTGAACGATTGCACCCGCAACCAGCCGCGCACTCCGTGCGCCGCCCCCAATCTGCCTACTTCGATCTGGCGGGGCTTGCTCAACGCCCACCCAAATATGTGATCAGGCGTTCGCTTTGCGGAACGTCGACACCAGGTTCTTCACACGATCGGACTGCTGCGCGCCTTTGGACAGCCAGTATTCGATGCGCGCGAGGTCGAGCTTGAGCTTGGTCTCTTTCTTCACCGCCTTCGGGTTGAAGAAACCGACCTGCTCCAGGCTCTTGCCACCCTGGCGCTTGCGGCTGTCGGTCACCACGACGTGATAGAACGGCGTGTTAGTGGCACCGCGGCGGGTCAGACGAATTGTCACCATGTCATTGAACCTTCAA
>DASYKM010000164.1:0-4496 GCA_035995425.1 Steroidobacteraceae bacterium | reverse complement strand
TAGCAATCGCTTCGCCTTCTTCATCAAGGACGTCAGCGAACTGGATGACACAGGCACGTCGAAGATCATGCGTGTGGGGTTGCGGTGGTTCCCGCGGAACTACTACCCGCCGACGGAGCGGCCCACCGACTACAAGGAGTTGCGGAAAGCGCTGGGTGATTCGGGCGAGTAGCGAACGTGCATCGCGCTGGCTCGCAAGGCAGCGCCGTGTTCGCGTACGACGCCAGGCTTTGCAGTGCCGAAGTCTCCGGCTATTGCATCCGATTAGCGCAATTGCCCCGCTGCCGGAGTAGCTAGTTGGTGGATATCATCGCAACCGCGGCGTCGACTTCGGCGTGCCCGAGTAAAAATGCTCTAGGAATAAAGAATGGTCGGGGTGAAAGGATTTGAACCTTCGACTCCTACGTCCCGAACGTAGTGCTCTACCAGGCTGAGCTACACCCCGAATCTGCCAGAACCCCCGCAGGAACCGCGGGGGCGCGCAGTCTACTGAAGCGTCCCGGCAGGTTCAATTCCACCGGCGCAATACCGCCGGTTCGAAGCCGCCAATAGGGTAAATCGCCCTCCTGGCCTCCTTTCCGTCGACACTTAATATATAGACTCCGAGCGGTCGGCAGAGGGAGGCTACGGGCATGAAGAAAGCAGTGTTTCTGCAGGTCTTGGTTGCGGCAATTTTGGGGTTCGCCCCGGGCTTTGCGCGGGCCGACCTGTATGCCGCCGGGAAAGCCTATGACGAGAAAGACTTCGCCGTGGCGTTCCAGCTGTATCGCGAACTGGCCGAGCTCGGCCAGGTCTACGCGCAGCAAAGCCTTGCGGTCATGTACGTCAACGCTGAAGGCGTGCCACGCGACAACATCGCCGGTTACGCCTGGGCGACGATCGCCAAGGAGAACGGCGCCAGCGGCGAAGCGGTACAGGCCATCATCGATCAGCTCGAGCCGCACATGAACGAGAAGGCGCGCCAGAAGGTGGCCGAGATCAAGGCGCAGTTCGGCGGCGCCGCGCTCGACAACAAGCTGCTGCCCAGGATTTTCGAGGGCGCTAACTACACCGACCGCACGCCTTGCAGGTTATCGAAGCAGGCCTCCACTTTGTATCCGAGGGACGCCCTGGACCGCGGCATCCAGGGCAATGTCTACATGGAATTCACCGTGATGCCCGACGGACACGCACGCAATCCGCGCGTCGTTTACTCGGTGCCGACAGGTATGTTCGAGGAAGCCGCCCGCCGCACCATCATGCATTCAGAGTTCAGCCCCTCGACGCAAAAGGGTGTTCCCGTGCCGTGCACCACCGGCACGATGGTGATGTTCGTGATCGATGGGGTGGAGAAAAGCGACTACACCAATCTCAACGCGTTCGTGAAGAAGTCGCAAAAGCAGGCGGAGGCCGGCGATCCCCGGGCGCAGATGCTGTATGGCCTGCTCATCTCCGGATTGCCGCAGATCAAGAAGCCGCGCAGCGATGCCATGCCGTACTTCGTCAAGGCGGCGCAATCCGGGGTCCCGACAGCGCAGTTCCTGGTTGGCTACAGCAGCATGCTCGGATGGGGTTGTGAGTGCGACGAACCGAAGGCGATGTTCTGGCTGCACAGGGCGGCCGCCGCGGACCAGTCCGACGCGCAGGTCATGATCGCTAACTACATCCTGCGCGGCGAACCGGGGCCGGAGGAAATCGGCAAGGCACTCACCTGGCTCGAGCGCGCGGCCTCGCATGGCAGCCGCGACGGCAAGTTCTACCTGGCGGCGCTGCTCGCGGCCGGAGTCGACGCCGGGCGGCGCGATCCGGAGCGCGCGCTCAAGGTACTGAAGGATGTCATGCGCGACATGGACGACGATCCGACCGCGTTCGAAATTCGGGCCGCCGCCTACGCCATGCTCGGCAATTTCACCGAGGCGCAGAAGGATGAGCGCAAGGCGTTGCGCATGGCACAGGGTCTCGGCTGGGAAACGGCCTCGCAACAGACGCGGCTCGCGAATTACGTCGCGTCCAAACCCTGGACCGGTGATTTGTTCGCATTTTAGTGCCCGAACCCGCGCCGGTCGGCATCGCTGAGCGCGTCGAGGTCATGGACGTGCTGCGCGGCGTCGCATTGTTTGGCGTGTTCCTGGTCAACTTCACCGGCTTTGCCGGCGCGTCGATCATGGCGACGGAGCAGCAGTTGCTTTCACTGCCCACCGCGCCATTCGATTTCGCGCTGTCGAACGTGCTCGCGTGGTTGTTCGTCGACAAGGCCAACACCGTGTTCGCCTTTTTGTTTGGTCTGGGGTTCTACCTGCAGATGCAAAGGCTCGAGGTGCGCGGCGTCGATTTCGAGGCGCTGTATCGGCGCCGGCTGTTCGTGCTGCTCGTCATCGGCTCGGTCCATTTCTTTTTTCTGTGGACCTGGGACATTCTTCACCTGTACGCGCTCGCCGGCTTCCTGCTGCTGCCGTTGCGACGCTTGAGCTCACGCGCATTGCTGAGCACAGGACTGCTGCTCGCCGTCTTCGGACGCACCCTGCAGAAAGGGCTGGCCGAGTTCGGCAGCGCTGGAAGCTGGACGGGTCTTCCGGGTGGCTACGCGGACTCCGATGTACTGCTGCGGCAGCAGCTCTCGGAGCGCGGCGATTACTTCGCCATCGTCGGCAATTTCTTCGAGTGGGTGTTCGTCGACTACATCGCCAGCGGCCTCATCCTCGGCTGGCTGTGCTACGCACTCGGAAGATTCCTGATCGGCGCCTGGGTGGGCCGCAAAGAGTGGATAGCCCGATCGGCGCAGTTCCTGCCGGGCTGGCGCAGGCTGATGCGCTGGTCGCTGCCTGTCGGATTGATTCTCGAGGGCCTCGCCACTTTGCTGGCCGACTCACCGCGCATCGACGACTTCGAGCATCGCGAATTCTTCGCGAAATCGTTTCATTTGTTCGCGGTGCCGGTGTTGGCGGCCGGCTATGTGTCGGCCATTGTCGTCGGTTTTCAGGGCGGCCGCGGCCGCCGCCTGCTGGCGCCATTTGCCGTTGTTGGACGCATGGCGCTGACTAACTACCTGGCGCAGAGCCTGGTATTCGGCTTCGTGCTGTTCGGCGTGGGTCCGGGCCTGGCACTGGCCGGAAGGATCGGAACCACGGCGGTCACCGGTGTCGTGCTCGTGTTCTTCACACTACAGGTGCTGTTCAGCCGTTGGTGGTTGGCGCGCTTCGCGTACGGACCGGCGGAGTGGGTGTGGCGCGCGCTGACCTACGGCACAATGCCACCGATGCGGCTATCTGCGATCTCAGGAAGCAACCGGTGATCGACGCCTACGACACGAAGCGCTTCAAGTAGCGAGGCGCCGCGCGGTCAGCTCGAGCGTTCCTGCGCGAAGCGCGCCAGTGACGCGAGCGCGCGCGAGTAGGGCGTGTCGGGCAACGCTTCCAGTGCGACCAGCGCCTGCGCAGTTTCGCGCTGCGCGAAGCTCGCGGCGTAGTCGAGACCGCCCGTGGACTCGATGGCTTCGACGATGGGACCGAGCTGCGCAAGGCCGCCCTGTTCGATGGCGAGCCGGATGAGCGCGCGCTGCTCGTCATTGCCGTGGCGCAGCGCATGCAGCAGCGGCAGCGTCGGTTTGCCTTCTGCAAGGTCGTCGCCGAGATTCTTGCCGCGAGTCGCCGGATCCGACTTGTAGTCGAGCACATCGTCCACGAGCTGATAGGCGGTGCCGAGGTGCTTGCCGTAGTTGGCGAGCGCCGCCTGTTGCGCCGCCGGAGCGCCGGCCAGAACCGCGGCCACTTCGGCGCCGGCTTCGAACAGTCGCCCGGTCTTGCGGTAGATCACCTCGAGATAACGCTGCTCGGTGGTGTCGGGGTCATGCGCATTCATGAGCTGCAGGACTTCGCCTTCGGCGATGACGTTGGTGGCGTCGGCCATGATTTCCATGACGCGCTGCGAGCCGACCGTGGCCATCATCTGGAATGCGCGCGAATAGACGAAGTCACCGACCAGCACGCTCGCCTGGTTGCCGAAGATGTTGTTAGCCGTGGCGCGGCCACGGCGCTTCATGGATCCGTCGACCACGTCATCGTGCAGCAGCGTCGCGGTGTGTACGAACTCGATGAACGCGGCGGCCTCGACGTGCTTCTCGCCCTCGATGCCGCAGGCGCGACCGGCCAGTACGCACAGCAGCGGTCGCAGCCGCTTGCCGCCGCCACCGATGATGTGCTCGGCCACCTGGTCGACCAGGGGTACGGCGCTCTTCAGGCGGGCACGAATCATGGCGTCCACGGCCTCGAGATCGGTGCGCACCAGGGCGCGGATGTCTTCCAGCGGCATGGCCAAAGGCGCGGGGTTGCGGGGAGTAGAGCGCGCGGTGGGGAGCGATGTGACTTTGGAGCTCATTTAGGGCATTGATTCTAGGAGATTATTTATGGGTTTACCGGCCGTTTGATCGATCGTTTGACCGACCTTGGGGCGATACGTAGAATGCGCCTCCCTTCGAAATGGCACACGGCTTAAGGCTTTGGTTTCGAACGGGTTTCCGG
>DASYKM010000163.1:0-88332 GCA_035995425.1 Steroidobacteraceae bacterium | reverse complement strand
CGCAGCTGGTCAGAGGCGCCGTGGCCGACTGGCCAGAAACCACAGCCCCAGCTCCATTTAGCACGATCGGCGTGATGTTGACCGTCGGCCATTGACGGCAGCCGGCGGTAGGAGCGAGAAACTGGTAGCGACCCGCACCATTGTTGGTGCCTGCGGCCGTGACCGGCCGAACCAGGGAAACGCCTGGGATGGAGATGAGTCCGTTGAAGCTTCCGGGAGTGTCGCCGAGCTCGCCGGTGACGCCGTTCCAGTTCAGATTGGCCATGCAGCTGCCGCTCGGGCCGCACTTGCCTTGCAGATCGGTGCTGTTGAACGGGTAATCGCGATCGCGAGCAAACAGCGGATCGGACTTCTGGTATTCGCCGCTGATGTAGAAATTGAAACCCTGACTTTCGAGGTTTCCGAAACCCCACGTCGCGTCGATGCGGTTTTCATCGCCGCCGCCGGCCTCGGAAAGGGCGCTCGAGCCACCGAGATGCAGGCCCTGAATCTCTTTCTTGGTGATGACGTTGACCACGCCGGCAATGGCGTCGGCGCCATACGTCGAGGACGCGCCGTCACGCAGCACTTCGATGCGATCGACGATCGCGCTGGGAATGGTGTTGAGGTCGACAAAATTGCGCTGGCCGTCATCGGCCAGGGGATAGGGAGCCATACGCAGACCGTCGGCGACCGACAGCGTGTCCTGAACCGTCAGGCCGCGCAGAGCCGGAGCGGTGGCACCGCTCGCGAAATTGAAACCCGTGTTCCAGCCCGCGGTGATCGTGCCGGCATTGTTGGCCGACAGGCGCTGTACCGCTTCCGACACGGTGTTGATACCGCGCTGCTGCAGCTCATCGGCGCTGATAACGGTGACCGGCGACGGCGTTTCCGCATCGGTGCGTCGAAGAATTGAACCGGTAACGATGACTTCTTCGAGCGGTTCGTCCTGTGCGGGCTTGGCGTCCTGCGCGAATACCTGCGAAGGCAACGCGCCGGCAGCGATCGCCGCAGCAAACAGCGCACGCCGAACCGCGTCACTGACCGTGCGATTACGTGCGTAATCTGATTTCAGTTTCATTGTTGTCGTCCCCAAAATTGTGTTGCGTTCCCGATGCGCACCGCGCATCGAGTTACAAGAGGGAGTACGTGTTGGTGGCGCCGATCACGAGCACGGAATGGCTCACGCAGCCCCAGATGGAATGGGACTTACGCATCGGCACCCTATAAACCCGTCAAACTCCTGCAATGGCGGCGAGCCTATCACGAGTGTGGTTTCGAACAACACTGGCACTTTTGCGCGGATGGTTATCTTTTCTGAGCCAAGAGTTTATAAAATTCATGTGGTTACGCCATAGTTGGCGCCCTTTCAGTGTTGAATCGCTGACCTATGTCGCGTACCAACCACGCGCCATTCAGGGCACGCACGAAAATCAGGCATTCGTCGTGCGAGCGCGAGGACGCAAAGTGCGCTCCCGCACAGGCGCCGCCGCTGTTTCGGGACATTGTCGAGGCGATTTTTCGCCGCACCAACATCGTCCAAATGCCGACCAACGGACGCTCTGGATCCTCATAAGAAAGATGTGTCCACATGCGCGCGTCACCAGGTGCGCGCCTCTCCGAGCGGCCGCCGTCCGAGCTTTCCGCGACCCGATCCCGGGCCAGCGGTCGAAGTAGTTAGGCCGGAGCCGCGCGACGCGGCTACTGCGGCAGGCGGCTCGGGGTGATGGGCTTGCGCGATCGCACGGTGTTCTCTTCGCCAGGCGGCAGCAGGCGCAGCTCTTCGCGCCGGTAATCGATCATCATCGCGTTTGCCGTGCCCAGAACGTCCATGCCGAGCACGATCGCCGGCTCGTTTTCCACGCCCCACATGCGGAACACTTCAAAGGCACCAAAAACCACGTGCAGATTGTCGATATCGGTGTGGCCAATTCGAATCGTGGAGGTGGCGACGATGTTGCCGAACACCTCTTGCGCCGTGGCGGCGTAGATCTGCCTGCGCGTGGCTGGGTCTGCGGCCGCCGTCTGCAACCCCAACGCCTCGAGCAGCGCCGGATTGCCAAGCGACCGTTCCGCGCCGGTGTCGATGATTGCGGTCACGCCCACGCCACCGACGCGCGCCCTTACCATCGCAAGCCCGCCGAACCGCAAACGCGCGCGCACGACTTCCCATTTCACGTCGACGCGTGGGCACGAAGTTCGCAAGATCGAAACCTGCGATCTGAGGAAGTTCACATACAGGCAGCCGTGCGCGAAAGCGTCGGCGCCGAAGATGCCATCGGCATCCGCGAACACGCGCGGCTCGACCACCGGTAGTTCGAGTTGCGGCAACGTGATCTCGCCGGCGGTGATGTTCTGCACGGCTACGGTCGAAACGACTTCCGATCCCGTGATACCACGCAGCAGTTTGGTGCGTTTCGGATCCGGCGCGAGCTTCAGCCGCATCACGAGCCGCGGTGACATCACGCTGCTGGAGGCCCCCGTATCCACCACGAACGCGAATGGACCCGTGCCATTCACGAACACCGGTGCCATGACGCGACCGATGCGATCGGCGCTCGTCGCCGCGACGTACACAAAATCTTCGGCCTTTGTTTCCGCCGGTGGGGGAATCTCGACGGTCGGCAGAACGATGTCGGGAGCCGCCGCGGACGGAGTGGCGATCGAATTCACGGCCGCATTTACCGGTGGGACCGAGAGCGCCGCGAGAGAAAGAATCCTGATGACGGCATGCCGCATGAGTGGACGGTACCGCATACGCCCAAAAAAAAGGGCGACCTTTGCAGGTCGCCCCGGCTCGCTCGCGCCAGCCGATTTTCCGACCTTCAGAACTTCACACGCACGCCGGCATACCAGCGGCGGCCGATGGCGTCATACGTGCCGGCGTCGGTTTCCGCACCGGTGACATCGCTCGGCAATCCGGAGATGAGCAATGGAGGCTCCTCGTCCAGCAGATTGTTCGCACCGAGAAACACCTGGTACTGATCACCCGGCGACCACGTGAATTGCAAATCGACATAGGTCACCGCGCCAACGCCATACGACCCGGGCGCCAGGGGAATTGCTGGATTGGTCACGGGATCTGTACCCGTCCCCGGCACGGCGAATGCCGCGAGGAACTGGTCATCGAGGTCCGCGGCTCCGATGTAGGTGGTCTGCAGCGTGCCGCCGAACTTGCCGACGTTGTAACCCAGCGTTAGATAGGCGCGATCTTTCGAATCGCCCACCTCACCCGCCATGCGATCCTTGTCGCCGCCATCGAGCGGAATCTGGTAGTGATCCAGCAGGTGGGTGTACGACAGGTGAGCACTGAAGTTGCCGGCGCCAATCGGCTGCGCGTAGCCAACCGTCAGGTCGATGCCTTCCGCGAATTCACCGCCGGTGTTGGTCGTATCCGCATCGATGAACTGGATCGACCCGGCGCTGTTGGCGCCGACGTCGTTCGGACGGCGCGTCACAAACTGGCACAGGGAAGTATCACCGCCGCCATAGCATTGCGTGAGGATGAAGTCGCGATCCCGCAGCGTGATCGCATTGGCGATGTCGATCCGGTAGTAGTCGATCGTGAAATCGAACTTGTCGAGCACCGGGATACCTTCGGGTTGAATCACCGCGCCGATGGTCCAGGAATTCCCCTCTTCTTCCTGCAGGTTCGGATTGCCCCGATCGAACCCAGAGACGCCCTGGATATCCGACTGGGTCAGATCGAAAACACCGTCAGGATGGGTGGCGTCCACATGCGACGCGATGTTCGCATTCACACCCGGTGCCGCGCGGCACGCGATTGATACCGCGTCGGTGCTCACCGCGGTCACGTCCACGCAAGGATCCTGAACGCTCGGGAAGGTCTGGCTCGGCGGCGTGAAGAGCTCACTGATGTTGGGCGCACGCGTCGACAGCGCCCGAATGGCGCGGAACCGCAGCGAGGGAATCGGCGACCACTCGATGCCGCCATTCCAGCTCAATGTGTTGCCCACGGTGGAGTAGTCGGACGCGCGCACCGCGGCACGCAGCGACAGCTGATCGACGAACGGCAGATCCTTCAGAAGCGGCACGGACGCTTCCAGATATGCCTCGCGCACGTTGAACTCGCCACGCGTCGGCGGAATTGCGTTGCCTCCGTTGAGGCCCGACTGCGACAGTGGATCGAACTCGCTGCTGCTGAACTCTTCGCGGTACTCGCCGCCCACCGCAATCGCGAACGGGCCTGCGGGCATTTCGAACAACTCGCCCGTGAGGTTCACACCGAGCAGCCGCTGCGAAGTGAAAGTCGCGAGTGAACCCGGCGCCTGGATGTAGTTGATCGCCTCCGGCGACATCGAGTTGTAGCCAAAAACATCCACCGGCACGCATCCCTGGAGACGCGCATTGGCGTCGCGACAGATCGCTTCCGTGGTATTGCCATCGTTGTCGACATCCTGGACATCTGCGACCGCCTCGAGGGCATTGCGGAAATTCAGTACGTTGACCTGGCCACTCGAGGTCTGGGCTTCTTTCGTCTGACCGAAGGCATAGAAGCCTTCGTAGTGCCACTTGTCCGACACGAACGAACCCTGCAGACCGCCCACTACGCGAAAGGTGTCCCGCTTGGCATTGCTGTCGCGATTGCCGAATTCGGACATGCGCTTGACGAAGTAGTAGTCGCGCAAACCGTCGCCGTCTTCGTCTTCGGCCGTATTGAAGATCTCGTCCGGCACCACCGGATTGCGCACCAGCACACCGCCGACGTCGAATTCAGCTGGCACCTGGCCGCCGCTCGCGGGATAGATGTTTTCGGCGGCGAGCGCAAAGGGTTCGATGATCGAGCTCGAATTCGACGAAGCGTACGTGCCTTCGAAGAACGCGCTGTGGTGGTCGGTGAACTCGAAGGTGCCCCGACCCGCGAACAGGTAGCGCTCCACGGGAACGGCGATCGTGCGGAAAGCCGAGCGATTGAAACCCGTTGCCGCGGTTTCCTCGCCGTTGGTATCCCAGGGAATGATGTTGCCGGCAGTGTCATAGGTAATGCCGTTGGGGTCGCCATTCGCGGTGAAGAATCGGCCTTGCGGCGCGAAACCCGAATAGAACGGACGGACGATGGTGAACAGGTCAGTCGGATCGCCGGAATCAGCACCCGAGGAAAACTGGTCGATGGCCGAGCGCGCGCGATCGCGGGAAAACACCGCGCCCTGCTTGGTATATCCGACATGCGCCATGATGTTGCCGCGGCCATCTTCGGTGTTGGTGCCGAAGGTGAGGCCGACCTGCGTTTCCTGGTTGTCGCTGTCACCCGTCGCGCCGTACTGACCGTCGAAGGCAACGCCTTCGAAGTTCTTCTTGAGGATGATGTTGACGACGCCCGCGACGGCGTCCGAGCCGTACACCGCCGAGGCGCCGCCGGTCAGCACGTCGATGCGCTCGATGAACTGCGCGGGGATGGTGTTGTAGTCGACCGCGGCCGAACCTGGATTTCCCGACACGAAGCGACGGCCGTCCACCAGCGTCAACGTGCGCTCGATGCCGAGGTTGCGCAGATCGACCGTGGCGACACCCGCACCCGAGGTCAGGAATGCGGAGTTCGTGCGGCTGAGCGTCGGCGTGCCGAACGTGGGATTTTTGAGCAGGAGATCCTGCGCGTTGACGATGCCAGTGCTGGCGATGTCTGCGGAGGTGATGGTCTGCACCGGCGACGGCGATTCGAGGCCGGGGCCCAAGATGCGCGAACCGGTCACCACCACTTCTTCCATCGGCTGCTCGCTTTCAGCCTGCTCCTGGGCGATTGCCGAAGTCGCAAGTAGTGCCGCAGACCCAGCCATCAAGAGTGCGAGCCGCACTTCCCCTCTGACTTTTGAATATTGGTTCATTGCAATCCCCATTCCGTGGTTTTCCCGCCGCGCACCGCGCACCGGGTTACAGGAGGAATGGCGTTTCAAATGCGCTGGCGTTCAAGCGAGGGAGAATCAACGCTCGCCATCCATTCGGACGGTGCCCAGCAACCGCGAATCGCATCAAACTCCTGCAAGGGAGCCGACACTAGCATTCGTTTGGTTTTTAACAACACAAGGATTGCTGAATTAATCGTAAGTTTTAGTGCATACCTAGTGCAGCATTTTCATCTAGTTACAGGCTGGGAAACTCTTGGCGTAAGTAACTTCTGACAATTTTGTCGTGCGTGCACAACAAACTTCCGCGCCTCGCACGTCAGATGCGATGACGCCGTTCGAATCAGTCATTTCCTGGGCCAGGGGATTGCCGGGCGGCGGTATTCAGGAGGCTTGTCTATAGAATTGCCGCCGCACCATGGTCGCGAAAACGCCAGTAGAAGCCCGCGTCCCCTCCGAGCTCACCGTCGGCCAGGATGCGCGCTTGCGCGCGCTCACCGAGCACGCGCTGGAAATCATCACGATTCAGACCGCTGACGGGACGTTTTCCTATGCCAATGAAGCGGTCGTGCGCTACCTCGGCTACTCCGTCGCGGAGTTGTTAGGGCGGAACGCCGCGGATTTCCTGCATCCCGACGATGCGGAGGCAATGCGCGAACGGTTTCGTGGATTTCTGAGCGTGAGCGAAACCCAGCCCGAGCTGAGCCGGTTCGAATACCGCTTCCGCCACCGCGATGGCAGCTGGTGCTGGCTCGAGAGCGTGGCGGTGAATGCGCTCGCCAATCCGGCGGTGCGCGGCATCATCGCGCACTCGCGCGACATCAACCGCCGCAAGGCCAATGAACGCAGCCTGTCGCTGAACTACGCGCGCTATCGCACGGTCGCCGACTTGTCCGAAGGCGCCGTCTACGAGTACCTCATGAACGCGCAGGGGACGTACGAGCTCGAATGGACGTTCGGTGCGGAGCGCGTGTACGGCTGCAGCGAAGAAGAGTATCGGCGGCGCGGCTGGCAGAGTTTCCTGGTGGGCCCCAGCTGGCACGAACGCAGTCTCGAGCGCACCGAGCGCTACCTGCGCGGTGAAACCGTCGAGTTCACCACGCAGATCCGCCGCTGCGACGGCATCGTGCGGTGGATCGAGGTCAAGAATCGCCCCATCGCGGATCCGGCCACCGGAAAGTTCACGCGCCTGGTTGGTGTCGCCATCGACATCACCGAGCGCAAGCAGTCCGCCGATGCGTTGCGCGAAAGCGAATTTCGTTATCGCACGGTCGCCGAGCTCACCTCTGGTTTCGTCTACGAATCCACAGTCGACGAGCACGGCGAAGCGCAGGTGGTGTGGGCCAGCCCGGGCTGGTCGCAATTCTTCGGCGGATCTTTCGAAGAGCTCAATCGGCTCGGCTGGCGCCACGCATTTCTCCCCGCCGATCACGCCAACGCCATTCAGCGCCGCCAGAAACTGCGCAAGGGCGAGCGCACCGAATCGGAAATGGCGCTGAAGACCCTGCGCGGCGAGACGCGCTGGATTCACCTGGCCAATCAGCCGATCGTCTCCGCCGATGGCAGCGTGCGCCGCTTCATTGGCGTCGTGCACGACATCACCGATCGCAAGGCGAACGAAGAAGTGTTGCGCAGCCAGGCGCTGGCCATCGAAGTGATGCACGAGGGCGTGGTGCTGTCGGATAGCGGCGGCATCATCCGCATGACCAATCCGGCGTTCGACCGCATGTTCCGGATCGAGCACGGCGCGCTCATCGGCAAACACCTGGTTCAGCTGCCCTGCGATCCGCCGCTCGATCGGCGAATCGCCGAATCCGCGGACGAAGCGGCCGCACGTTCCGGCGCTCCGCTGGTCAGCGAACTCACGGTGCGAAGCGCGCACGATGGCGATAGCGCGTTGTTCGTCGAAGCGGCCATCACCTCGCTGGTGCTGCGCGGCGAGCGCTTCTGGCTGACCATGCTCCAGGACGCGACGGCGCGGCGACAGCTCGAGCGCGAGGTGCTCGAGGTGAGTAACCGCGAACAGCAACGCATCGGCAACGATCTGCACGACGGCCTTGGCCAGGAGCTCACGGGCATCGCGTTGCTGCTGCGCGGCCTCGAGAATCGCGCCGAGCGCGAAGCCCCGGCGTTGTCGCCATCGATCGAAGAAGTGGCGCTGCTGGTCAACGACGCCATTTTCACGACGCGCGCGCTGGCGCGCGGATTGTCACCGGTCACTTTCGATCGCGGCGGCCTGGCCCTGGCGCTCGAAGAGCTGGCGCGCCGCTTGTCGGCCATGTTCCACATCGATGTGCGCTGCGAGGCGGACGACACGCTCGATCGCGGACTGGAATCCGTCAACGCGCTGCACCTGTACCGCATCGCCCAGGAGGCCGTGACCAACGCGGCCCAGCACGGGCACGCGAGCAACGTGAAGATCGAGCTGCGTTGCGACGGCGACCGCGGCCTGCTGCGCATCGAAGACAACGGCAGCGGCTTCAATCCCGCGATTCATCAGTCGAAAGGGCTCGGCCTGCGCATCATGCATTACCGCGCGCAGATGATGACCGGATCGCTGCGCATCGAAAGCGCGCGGGCGCGCGGAACCACCGTGAGCTGCTGGTTTCCGCGTGGCGGCCCGCACGGCCTGCCCGAGGGTAGTTAGAGAGTGGTGCCGGGAAGGGGTTCTTATCGCGCGCGCACGTTGATTCCGGCGGCGATCTTCCGGCTCCACTCCGCCGGGCCGGTCTGGTGGACCGAGGTGCCGTTCGCATCGACGGCCACGGTGACGGGCATGTCTTCCACCGTGAATTCGTAGATGGCCTCCATGCCGAGGTCTTCGAAGGCAACCACGCGCGATGCCTTGATGGCCTTCGACACGAGGTACGCCGCGCCACCCACGGCCATGAGATAGGCGGCGCGATGCCGGCGAATCGCCTCGATGCCGGTCGGCCCGCGTTCGGCTTTGCCCACCATCGCAATGAGTCCGGTTTTCTCCAGCATCATCTCCGTGAATTTATCCATGCGCGTGGCGGTCGTCGGGCCCGCCGGGCCCACTACCTCGCCGCGCACCGGATCGACCGGGCCCACGTAGTAGATGACGCGATTGCGGAAATCAACGCCCGGCGGCAGACCTTTGCCTGTCGCGAAAAGGTCGGCGATGCGCTTGTGGGCGGCATCGCGGCCGGTGAGCATCTTGCCGTTGAGCAGCAGCGCCTCACCCGGTTTCCAGCTCGCCACCTCCGCGGGAGTCAGCGCGTCGAGATTCACGCGACGTGCATCGGCAGCCGGCGCCCAGTCGACCTTCGGCCAGTCGGAGAGCTTCGGCGGCACGAGCTTCGCCGGCCCGCTGCCGTCGAGCGTGAAATGCACGTGCCGCGTGGCGGCGCAGTTCGGGATCATGGCCACGGGCTTGGAGGCCGCGTGTGTCGGGTACTCGAAAATCTTGACATCCAGCACAGTGGATAGTCCGCCGAGCCCCTGCGCGCCGATGCCGAGCGCGTTGACCTTCTCGTACAGGTCGATGCGCAGCTCCTCGGTCTTGTTCTGTGGCCCGCGGGCCTTGAGCTCCGTCATGTCGATGGGCTCCATGAGCGCTTCCTTGGCGAGCAACATGGCTTTCTCGGCGGACCCACCGATGCCGATGCCCAACATTCCCGGGGGACACCAGCCCGCGCCCATGAGCGGAACCGTCTCGAGCACCCAGTCGGTGAGTGAGTCCGAGGGATTCAGCATCACGAACTTCGATTTGTTCTCCGAACCGCCGCCCTTGGCCGCGACGGTGATTTCCAGCTCATCTCCGGCCACCAGCCGCGTGTGAATGACGGCCGGTGTGTTGTCCCTGGTGTTCTTGCGCGAGAAGTTCGGATCCGCGACGATCGAGGCGCGCAGCTTGTTGTCCGGATGTAGATAGGCGCGCCGCACGCCTTCGTTGATCATGTCCTCGAAGCTCATCGAGGCATCCCAGCGCACGTTCATGCCGACCTTGGCGAACACCATGACGATGCCGGTGTCCTGGCAGATGGGCCGGCGCCCCTCGGCGCACATGCGCGAGTTGCTGAGGATTTGCGCGATGGCGTCGCGAGCCGCCGGCGACTGCTCGAGCTCATAGGCCCGACCAAGCGCCCGGATGTAGTCCGGCGGATGAAAATAGGAAATGTACTGCAGCGCGTCCGCCACGCTGTCGATGAGATCCGACTGACTGATCGTTTTCATGGCGGTTTCAAGATTTTCTTGGGCTCGAGGCCCAAACATTTTAGCGCGGCGCGCGCACTGCGTTTCGGTTAAGTTTTCCGCCCATGACGGAAACAACGAGAGTGGTGATCATCGGTGGCGGATTCGCCGGCCTGTGGGCCGTCCGGCAGCTCGAGCGAGCGCCGGTGGAAATCACTCTGATCGATCGCCGCAATCATCATCTGTTCCAGCCACTTCTCTACCAGGTGGCGACCGCGGGACTCGCGGCGCCGTCGATCGCCGCGCCGCTGCGACACATCCTGCGCGGTCAGCGCAACGTCACGGTCCACATGGGTGAAGTGCTCGGTATCGACACAGCGGCGCGCCAGGTGTCGCTGCCCGATCGGCAGATTTCGTATGACTACCTGCTGGTCGCCAGCGGCGCCACGCATGCGTACTTCGGCCACGATCAATGGGAAAGGTTCGCGCCCGGCCTGAAGACTCTCGACGACGCATTCCTGATCCGGCGGCGCGTGCTGTCGGCGTTCGAAGAGGCGGAAGTCGCCACCAACGCGGCGGAGCGTGCTGCCTGTCTCACCTTCGCCATCATCGGCGCCGGCCCCACGGGCGCGGAGCTGGCCGGCACACTGGCCGAGATTGCGCGACATACGCTCACCCGTGATTTCCGCCACATCGACACCCGCAAGGCACGCATCCTGCTCATCGAAGCCGGGCCGCGCGTGCTCTCGACGTTCACGGAACGCCTGGCCGACAAGGCGCGCCAGCAGTTAGAGCACCTCGGCGTCGATGTGCGCACGGGTAACGCCGTCACTGAAATCGGTGCTGACTTCCTGCAATTCGGTGGCGAACGCATCGCGGCGCGCACCATTCTGTGGGCCGCCGGTGTCGCCGCATCGCCGCTCGGCAAACAACTCGGCACCGAGCTCGATCGCGCCGGTCGCGTGCGGGTGCAGCCGGATCTGAGCCTGGCTGCGCATCCGGAAATATTCGTCGCCGGAGATCTCGCGAGCGTCGAACAAGGTGGCAAGCCCGTCCCGGGAGTGGCGCCGGCGGCCAAGCAGATGGGCGCCTGCGCGGCGCACAACATCCTTGCGCGCATCGCTGGGCGCCAGACGAAAGCGTTTCACTACACCGATTTCGGTGCGCTCGCGACCATCGGACGCCATTCCGCCATTGCACAGCTGCCAAAGCTCCAGTTCGCCGGCTTGTTCGCCTGGTGGTTCTGGCTCGTTCTGCACATTTATTTTCTGATCGGCTTCCGCAGCCGGCTCATCGTGCTCATCAACTGGGCGTGGGCCTATTTCACCTACGCGCGCGGAGCGCGCATCATCCTCGGCAACGAACCCGCGAGAGATTCCGATGGCCGCCAAGAAAAAAACACCGCCTAAGGCAACCAGGCGCCCGTCGAAACTGGCGCCGAATGCGGTTCAGCGCGGTTTGTCGGCCAGCGAAGTGGCATTGCCGCTCGATCATGCGGAAATCTCCGCGGTGGTCGACCTGGTGCGCAAGGCCGGCGGCGCGCCGCTCGGCGCGTACCGCGAACCACTGGGCGGCCGGCCGTTGCTGCTCGCCTCGCTGCCATTCGGCGCGGTGCAGCCCACGCCTTTCCAGCGCGACCTCTCGCCCACCCACGCCAAGCGCCTGGCGCGCGCCATTGAAGCCACCGCCGCTTTTCTCGATCCCCTCATCGTGGTGCGCGGTCAAGATGGCCGCTTCTGGACGCCGAACGGTCGTCACCGTTTGGCGGCGGCGAAAATGCTGGGACTCAAGCAGCTCACGGTGCTCATTTCACCCGATGAAACGCTGTCATATCGGATCCTCGCGCTGAACACCGAGAAG
Organism: Steroidobacteraceae bacterium; assembly: GCA_035995425.1. Lineage (GTDB taxonomy): Bacteria > Pseudomonadota > Gammaproteobacteria > Steroidobacterales > Steroidobacteraceae > CADEED01. The sequence goes on along the minus strand of DASYKM010000163.1, from coordinate 76,477 downwards.
GCGCACAACCTCAAGGACAAAAGCCTGGAAGTGGTGCGCATGGCGCGCAATCTCGCCAAGCGCTTCCCGGCGCGAACCGAGGCTTCACTGGCGGCGGAGTTCGAGGCGGCGGAGCTGCTGACGCTCGGCCTGGTCTACGAGGGAAACCTCCGTTTCGGTGGCGGCGCCTACAGCCCGGTGCTCAAGAAAGTAGATAGGTTGACCACCAGGGCGCTGCCGGTTGCACTGCGCGAACGCTCGGCGTACGCGGCGCGTCTCCAGGAGATAGACGCCGAAGTGAAGCGAATCGTCGCCGAGTTGCAGGCGCGCGGCATGAAGTCACCCTATCTGCGCAGCTACGTGGTGGCGCGTATAAACCCGGTTCGTTTCCACAAGATGAAGGCCGGCGACAAGAAACCGGCGATGCCCATCGCCCAGGCGCTGCTGCGCATGCTGGCATCGGCGAAGAAGTTCGATCTCGGCAAGGTGAACATGAGCGACCTGGCCTTTGTCGCTGCCGGCGCCGAATCGGCGGAGTAGTTCGGCGATTTAAACCTTTTCCAGAGTGTCCGCACCGGACACTTCGAGCGGACACTTCTTTTCGGCGCTGGCTCTCAACGCCCCGCCGCAATCCGCCGGATTTCATTGCAACCGTTTCGCTTCGTCACGCGTCTATATCAGCGTCCTGATTGACACGTTTCGAACTCGCCTCTCACGCCGGCAAGCGATGAGTCGGCACGCGTCGTCGCCTGTTTTCCATTCAACGGAGGATTCGCCATGACTCATCCCAATTCCACGTTAGTGCTGCGCCGCGCTTCCGAGCGGCTCTCCGCGGGCGCCGCCGCCTTGACGGTCACTGTTTTCATGCTGCTCACCGTCAGCGTGCGGGCTTCGGAGCCAGAAGCTGCCCCGGCCAGCGTCGCGGTGCACTATTCGGCCAATGCGTTCAGCACCACTGCGGGCGCCGTCGATGTGTATCGCAAGCTGAAATTCGCGGCGCGCAAGGTCTGCGGCCTGAGTGTCGGTGTGACGCCGGTGTTCGATCGCCGCGTCGCAGCCGAAGCATGCTTCAAGTCTGCGCTCGAGGACGCCGTTCGCCGCGTGGATCGGCCGATGCTGACCTCGCTGCACGCCGCTGCCTCGCATGACCTCGGCTGAGGTGTAGAAAAAAGGGGACATTCCTATTTTCCGGTGATCGGAAAATAGGAATGTCCCCTTTTTTCCGCTCAGCGATACAGCAGGATGTCGGCGCGCTGCTCTTCCCAGGCGGCTTCGTCCCGCCCGGCGATGCGATCGAGGTCGGCCGGAGTCGCCGCCGGATCGTCCACCCATTCACGCAGCAGTTCGCTGCCGTTGATGAGGTCGATGGCGAGCCGAGTACGCTCGTATTCGTACGGAAAATCGCGCCACAACGGATATTCCCCACGCAGTCGCCGGATGCACTTGAACGCGCCGGCCACCAGGCGCCAGGGACGGAATTCGGCGTGCTGATACGCACCGTCTTCCACGTGAATCTGGAAGCCACCGCATAGTTTTCCGGCATGCTTCTGGAACGTGGGCTCGAACCAGCAAGGGCGCAGGCGGCACCCCTGCAACCAGCCGGGCACGATCCGATGCATTGCCGTGATCAGTGAACGCGGTTCGAGGCCGGGCGCCCCTAACAACTCGAGCGGCCGCGTAGTGCCGCGTCCCTCGGACAAAGTCGTGCCCTCGAGCATCACGGTGCCGGCGTAGGCGCGCGCCATCGCCAGGTTCGCGGCGTTGGGGCTCGGGTTCACCCAGTTGCGCATCCCGATGGGCCAGCCGTAGCCCGGACCTTCGTCCGGCTTCCAGCCACGCATTGGAATCACGCGATAGTCGACCGCGAGATGAAAGTGACTGACGAACCAGATGCCTAGCTCACCCAGCGTGAGGCCGTGGCGCATCGGCATCGCGCCGGCGCCGACGAAACTCTCCCAACCTTTGCGCAAGGTCAGGCCTTCGACCGGACGGCCCGCCGGATTGGGCCGATCGAGCACCCACACGGTCTTGCCGTGTTGGGCGGCCGCTTCCAGCACATATAGAAGAGTGGTGATGAACGTGTAGATGCGGCAGCCGACGTCCTGCAGGTCCACCAGCAGCACGTCGAAATGCGCCAGCATTTCCTCGGTGGGCCGGCGCACCTCGCCGTACAGGCTGAACACCGGGATGCCGTGCACCGGGTCGCGAAAGTCCGGCGACTCGATCATGTTGTCCTGCTTGTCGCCGCGCAGCCCGTGCTGCGGACCGAAAGCCGCGGTGATGTCGAGCCCGCGAATCGCGCGCAAGGCGTCCAGTGAATGATCGAAGTCGGCCGTCATCGATGCCGGATGCGCGAGCAGCGCGACGCGCCGGCCCTCGAGCTCACCGAGAAGTTTGCGGTCGCCTAATAGGCGGTCGATGCCGAACTGGATCACAGGCCTGCCTCGGTCAACACGGATTGGGCCGACGCGAGGCTCTGATCAATCGAGCTCGACCACAAAGCTGTCTGCGTGGTGGAAATCGGGTTTCTCCGCGGGATGTTTGAGCGCCCAGTATGACAGCACTCGCGCTTTGTCTTCGATGACGGCCGCCAGGCCGAGACGCAGTCCCACACCCGCCGAAGATCGCATGAGCCAGGAGAGGTCGAGCGACACCGCGAGCTCGACGGTTTCGCTGCCGATGTTGCTAGAGATCCCGGGAGGGACGCCTTTCAGTTGCGGCGCCATGCCTTCGCGGTAGGCGGAAAAATGGTAGGCGGCCCACGCACCCGACGGCGAAAAGTTGTATTCCCAGTAGTCGGGCGCGCCGGCGTGCCCGATGAACGCCTCGAAGCAGCTGTGCCGCCACAGGCCGTCGGCACGCAGCGGCGACCGCGGCTCGGGGAGCTGTAGCGCGGCGAGATCGCCCGACAGACGGTAAGTGAGCCGGAGCTGATCCGCGCTGGTTCGCGCGACCGCGACCGACAGCTCGTGCACCAGGTCTTGCAAGGCCCCCGGCTCGGAAACCGGGTGCGGCAACAGGAGGTGACGGCCGAAAGTGGAGTCCAGGTGCATGCTGCCGCGGAAGCATACGCCCGTTTCGCGACTTTGTTCGGAGTCTAGGAGTCGTCGGTCAGGGAAAGGAGGAATTCGCGCAGGTCGTCGCGCTCGCCGGTAGTTAGTGGCGCACGCCGCAGGCGGGCATCCGCGGCGGGATCGGCAGCCAGCTGTTCGTAGTGATCGAGCACGGCGTCGAGCCCCATGAAACGGCCATCGTGCATGTAGGGCGCGGTCACAACGAGGTTGCGCAGCGTCGGTACGCGCACGCGTTCGCCCGTGCCGGTGTCGGCGAATGAGGGGGCCGCTTCCGGATGATCGCGATCGACCCATGCGCCATTGAAATTGATGCCGGCGTGGCATTGCGAGCAACCGGCCCGCGCGGAGAAGAACAGATTCATTCCTGTCTTCTGCCGGTCGCTGAGGGCGCGATGATCGCCCGCGAATACGTAACGGTCGAAAGCCGAGCCACCGGCGAAAAGCGTGCGCTCATAGGCGGCGATGGCCCGAATCACATTTTCCATGCTCACCGCGGAAGCCGTGCCGGGAAAAGCGGCCTTGAATTCGCTCGCCAGCGACGGATCGGCCGACAGCGTCTGTACGACCACGCTCTCTCTGCCGGCCAGCCCGAGCTCGCGCGGGTGTTCGTTGAACAGCGGCCCGCGCATCTGCTGCTCCAGCGTACGTACGTTTGCGTCGCGCCAGCCGAGCGATGCGTCGTAGGCGACATTGAACAGCGTGGGACTGTTGAGCGGGAGCGCCTCACCCAGCGCGCCGCGGGCGACGGGAAGTCCATCGGTGAATCCCCGTTCGGGCACATGACAGCTCTGGCACGAATGCTTTCCGGTGATCGACAGCCGCCTGTCGGAGAACAACCTGGCGCCGAGCGCGACTTTCGCGGCGCTCATGGGATTGTCGGCCGGGACCGCGGGTTCGGGAAAACCCACCGGCAACTGCCATCGAAAATCACCGGAACCGGCGCGCGCCAACGCCGCCAGCAGCAGGCCGGCGGCGAAGGCTAAGCCCAGCCTCACGCGCATACGTTCAATGCCAGGCTGAAGCCGCACCCTCGCGCGTGAGCCCGACGGTCTGACCGGCGATCGTGCTTCGTTCGTTCACCCAGGAGGCGAACGATTCGAGCATGGTGCCGTCGACTCCCGCCGCGTTGGTGCGATGCGCACCCACCCATTCCTGCATGGCGGTGAGCAAGGTGGCTGCAAGCTTGCGGTTCCCGGAATACAGCGTGAGATAGGCCTGCTTCGCCTCGCTGAGCCGGTCGAGCCCGAGGTACGCGTGTCCGCGATATTCGATGGCTTCCGGATATCCGGGCTTGAGCGACAGCGCTCTGTCGTATGCAGTGAGCGCGTCCTGGTAGTGGCCGAGCTTGCGCTGTGCGTAGCCCGAGTAGTTCCAGGCTTCGTACATCATCGGTTGCAACTCGATGACCTGCACGAACTTGCGCAACGCGGCGGTGTAGGCCTGCTGCGCCTTGTCACGCACCTTCTGCTGTTTGCGCTCGTCGGTCTGGCGCGCCGCATCAGCGAGCAGGTCGTCGCCCTTTTCCACGGAGCGCACCGCGCTGTTGTAGATCTGCCGAGCCTGCAATTCGGGTGACCGGGCTTCGAACTTCTGGTCCGACGGAGTCGGCATCTGTCCGCCGCCCGCCCCGAATGCGGTACAAGACGCGGCCAGCAGCAGGGTGACGGTGAGAGGTCTGATAAATGTGTGCATGGGAGCTCCCGTAGATTCACTTCGCCAGAATGAGTACCCGGCGCGCCGGACGAGGTTCCTTTCCCGGCCCAGGCTTTCGCATAATGCACCCAAGGAGAAACTCATGAAAACACTGTTGATCAGCGCCCTGCTCGTTCTTGCCGCGCCGGCCTTTGCGGCGGACCCCACCCCCATCGAAGCGTCCATCGCCAGCACCGAGCGCAACGACAAGGATCGCGAGCGCGACGCGCGGGAGAAACCCGCCGAGGTGATGGCATTCGCGGGTGTGAAACCGGGCATGACCGTGGTCGACATGTTTGCCGGCGGTGGTTACTACACCGAGTTGTTAGCCGGGGTGGTCGGACCCACCGGCAAGGTTCTGTCGGTCAACAACGTTCCGTATGCGCAATACGCCAAGGATGGCATCAAGGCACGCTTCACCGAAGGCCGTCTGAAGAACGTCGAACAGCGGTTGGTCGAGATGAGCTACATCGACTTCCCGCCGAAGAGCGTCGACCTCATCGTCATCTGCATGTCCTATCACGACGCGTTCTGGGTCGACGAGAAGGAAGGCTGGCCGGAGATCAATACCAGCGGCTTCATCGATTCCATGAAGCGCATGCTGAAGCCGGGCGGCAAACTGCTCATCATCGACCACAACGCGCCCGCCGGCACCGGCGCGGAAATGGTCGCCAAGGCCCATCGCCTCAACGAGGACTTCGTGAAGAAGAGCCTCACCTCGCGCGGCTTCGCGCTGGAAAAAACCTACGACGGCCTGCGCAACAAGGACGATCAGCTCGACAAGCTGGTGTTCGACCCGGCGGTCCGCGGCAAGACGGATCGTTACGTGCATCTTTACAAGGTGAAGTGAACATGGCGCGTATCACTGCCGGTCAGGTCGCCCTGACCGGCATCGTCGCGCTCGGCGCGGCCTGGCTGGCCGTGGCCGGTGCGCCGGCGGGCGATATCAGCACGCTCACGCGGCTATCCGATGAATGGGACAAGGCCATCGTGCGCAAGGACGAGAAGGCCATCGCCGACAACATGGCGGAGGATTTCCGCATGATCGACGGCCGCGGCGAAGTCTCGGCGAAGAAGGCCTTCGTCGCGGACCTCGTCGATCCCAGGCTCAGCATCGATCCGTACACCGTGGAGGAATTCACCGTGCGTCTGTATGGCGATACGGCATTGCTGAGCGGCCGCACGCACATGACCGGGCGATACGACGACAAGCCATTCGAATCGAACTACCGCTACATCGACATCTACGTGCGCAAGGGTGGCAGCTGGAAGATCGTCAGCGTGCAGATCACCAAGTTTCCGCCGGCCAAAGCGGACTAGCTACTGTGCTGGCGGAAGGCCGGCGCGCGCGACGGCGACTTCCGCGGCGGTAACCGCGGAGGCGCCGTTGCCGAATTTCTGGCGGATGTAGGTCAGGATCTCGGCGAGATCCGCGTCGGGGAGCTGCCGGAACGCCGGCATGACGTTGCCAGAGTCGCTGTCCTTGCGCGAGGCGGAATCGAAACCACCCGACATCACGAATAGCGCCAGCGCACGCGCTTCACCCTGCACCCACGCACCGCCGGCAATGGCCGGCTGCATGTTACGCACCCCGCGGCCATCGGCTTGGTGGCAGCTCAGGCAGTGTGCGCTGTAGAGACGCTGCCCTACCGGGCGCGAGTCGGCCGCCGGGGCGGCTGCCGCAGCGGTTGGCGCCACGGGCGTCGGAGCCTCGCCCGATGCGGTCGCACAAGCGGCGGCGAGGCATGCGCCGATCAACGCCGCCACGCTGCGCAGTTCGTGCCCGGTCATTTTTTGGCGTAAGCGATGCGCCAGACGCGACCTTTCTGCGAGTCCGATACGTATAGCGAGCCGTCCGGTCCTACCGCCAGGCCCACCGGTCGGTATCGTGCATTGTCGGGACTGTTGTCTTTCATGTCGCCGGCGAAGCCGTCGGCGAACACTTCATACTCGCCGCTCGGCTTGCCGTCCTTCATGGGCTGGAACACGACCTTGTATCCGGCCTGCGGCTCGGGCGCGCGGTTCCAGCTACCGTGGAATGCAATGAAAGCGCCGTCCTTGTACTTCCCCGGGAAGCTCTTGCCGGAATAGAACACGAGGTCGTTGGGCGCCCAGTGCGCCGGGAAAGCGACCAGCGGCGTCGCGTATTTTCCGGCTTCGGGTTCCTTCTTCGCGTCGCCGCCATACTCGGGCGCGACCACTCGATGGCCAAGCTTGGTGTCGAAGAAGGTGTACGGCCAGCCATAGTTGCCGCCATCGACGATCCGGTGGAATTCCTCGCCCTGGCGCGTGGCGTTGTCCTCCGCGTTGTAGAGCGCGGGGAACAGTGTGTCGATGGAATCGCGGCCGTGGATGACGGCAAACAAGGCGTTCTGCCCGGCGTTCCATTCGATGGCCACCGCGTTACGCATGCCGGTGGCAAAGCGCCGGCCGTTCGCGGGAGTCTGGTTGAGCTTGGTGCCGTCGAACACCCACACGCCGCCGTATTTCTCGAGAATCGGGCAGGGATTCTGGCCGAGCGACCCTTCCTGCCGATCCTTTTGCTGGCAGGAATTCGAAGGGGCACCCACGTTTATATAGAGAGTGCCTTTCGTGTCGAGCGCGAAGGTCTTGTCCGAATGCTGGCGCTCCTTCGGAAATTCCGACACGACGGTTTCGCGCGCGCTCTTGGGTGCAAGCTCGCCCTTCTTGAGCGGGTAGCGGTACACGCCGACGTCGTCGGACACGTACAGCCAGTCCTTGAAGATGCGAACCTCGGTGCCTTTGACATCGCCGAAGGGCGTCACGACGTCGGCCTTGCCGTCACCATTCGTGTCGCGCAGCGCCGAGAGGCCGTTGCGTCCGGCGAGATAGATGTCGCCGTTGGCGGCCACGTCGAGGTGCCGCGCCGTGCCCTGGCCCTCGTTCACCACCACCGCGGAGAAACCGGTCGGCAGCGTGAGGCCATCGTTGTCGGCGGCCATTGCCGGCCCGACGACCATCGCCGCGGCCGCCGCCAAACTAACTACTCGAACGAGATACGAGGTGCGCATGTTTTCAGATCCTTGCGTTCACGATGTTTGCCCGGGCCTGGTACCCGACGAAAGTCGAATGCAGCTGGTTGGATTCCTTTCACTCGGGCGGCCCGAATAGTGCGTGCGAATCTGACGCAACGCAACGGCCGGCCGGCGGGCGGCGTTGCCGTGAATGTCGGACGTTTCCGGCCGCGCGACCGGCCGGTAAGCGACTCGCGCCGGCGCCAGCGGCCGCCGGGCGAAACGCGGCGACGCGAACCTGCTCGCCGACGAGCGCCGCGTTGATGATACAAACCCCGGCGATTTGCCGAGCAAATCTCCTTCGATCGTGACCTAGCAAGAATATCTCGTGTCACATTTTTCGAAGTCGTGACTTAAGGGTCGTAGGACTCGCCAAGCCGCGAGCAACCATGCACTATGCGCACCCTCGAACCATCGGGTGAACAGTCACGGTCCGCGCATGAATTTAGTCGATCCGGTCATTGAACGCGTCCTCGCGGAATTCGAACGCCGCGCCGAAGAAGAACAACGGCGCACCGCGGCTCCCGGCTCCCCTGGCACGAATCTCGACGACCTGCTGCTGTCGGTCGGCCGCGAGGCCGGCATGCTGCTCTATCTACTCGCCACGGGCGCGCAGTCGCGGCGCATTCTCGAGCTCGGCACTTCGTACGGGTACTCCACCGTGTGGCTGGGCGCGGCCGCGCGCACCACCGGCGGCAAGGTCACCTCGCTCGAGCTCAGGGAGTTCAAGATCGAATATGCGCGCCAGGCGCTGACCCGCGCCGGTCTGCAGACACGCGTGGAGTTCCACGCCGGCGACTGCATCGACACGCTGAAGACACTGCCGGGCCCGTTCGATTTCGTGCTGCTCGACGTGTGGAAGGATCTCTATCTGCCTTGCCTCGAGCTGGTCCATCCCAAGCTGAGCGTCGGAGGCATCATCGCCGCCGACAACATGCTGCTGCCGGAAGCCGTGCGGCCGCAGGCCGAGGCTTATCGGGCGCAGGTGCGGAAGCTGGGCGACATGGATTCCGTGCTGCTCGACGTGGGCAATGGGATAGAGATCAGCAGGAAGAGATGAGCCGCCCTTTCTTCACATCAAAGAGCGCGCCACCAGCGTGACGAAGAACCCGTAGAACAGCGCCATCCCCACCAGCGCGACGCGCCGCCACAGCGGCGGGCGCAGCGCCACCGGCAACACGCGCGTGTTTAGATACAGCAGGTGCAGTGAGGCGATCACGAAAATGACGCCGGCAATGTTGGCGCCCATCTGCAGCAGCATCATTGGCTTGAAGTTCAGCGCAATCATGCCGAACACCACCACTGCGGCGAGCACCGTGTAGTACACGGCTCGCGTATCGCCGCCTCGCCATGCGCGCACGCGCACACTTCCGGTCCACAGGATGTCGGTGATCGAGCGCGTCATGCCCTCGACGCAGTCGAGCTGCGTCTTGAAAAGGATCCACGCGCCCAGAAAAGCCACGGTCACACCCAGCCACGGCGCGGCAGCACTGCCGATCGCCTGCGCAAGCACGGCGCTGATCGCGAGGCCCTTGATGTCAGTACCGGCCGGCACGAATGTCACATAGAGGAGCGCCGGCAGCATCATGCCTAACAAGGCGCCAACGAAGAAGATGCCCCACTGGTCGGCACGCACGATGCGCCACCAGCCGCGCCAGCGCGCCTGGTTGGCGGGCGTGGCTACGAAAATGAATCCGGTATCCGCGAGGCGGACTTTCACTCCGCCCACGGCACCCGCGATGTGGCCAACGCGGCTGCCCATGCCGTAGCCCTTGTCGCGGGCCCAGTTCGACAGCGTGAGGTTGAGCACGCCGCCGCCACCCGAATAGCCGACCAGCGCGCCCAACAACAGGATGTCGAGATGCTCGGGCAGGAAATTGAAGGCCCCATGCACCGTATCGAATCCCGTGAAACCGGCCAGCGCCGAGAACCAGGTGCCGATGGGCACGAAGAGCACGCCGAGCACCAGGAAGCCGCCAAGAATGCAGGTCACGAGCACCCAGTTGAGCAACTCGAGCGTGCGCGCGATTCGCTTCCCGATCAGCAGCACACCGACGCAGGCGAGGAACGTAGTGACGCCAATGAGGTAGCTGGCAAGCGCGTCGTGCTGCTCGGTAGCGAGCCTGCCGGAGAACAGGAAGAAAATTGCGCCGGCGGCGGTTCCGGCCCACGCCGGCCAGCCGATCTGCAGGAAGTACAGCACCGCGTAGAACCAGGCCCAGAAGGTCTTTCCTGGCCGCGTGCGCATGAAACCGGTCACGACCGGTTCGCCGGTCGCGACGGTGTAGCGCATGAGCTCGGTGTTGAACACGGTCTGGAAGAACACCGCGACCAGCGTCACCCACAGCAGCGACAGGCCGTGCTTGACGAAAGTGGCCGGACCTAACAGGAACTCGCCGCTGCCGATCGAGACGCCGAGCACGATGATGCCCGGGCCACAGACGCCTATCCAGGACAGACCTTTCGGCGTCGGTGGATCGGGCAGGTCCGCTTCCTGCCAGGGCGCCAGTTCGTTCTTGTTCTGCATGTACCCCCTCCAGCGCCCAGCATACACTGCGGTCAATGATCGAATTTCAGCAGCTCACCCGAACGTATGGTGACTTCACCGCCGTCCAGCCGCTCTCGCTCGACGTGCAGCGGGGCGAAGTGTTCGGCTTCCTCGGGCCGAATGGTGCCGGCAAGACCACCACCATCCGCATGATGATGGGCATCCTCGTGCCGAGCGGCGGCCGGGCGTTGATCAGCGGGCTCGACTGCCACGCGCAACGGGCCGAGGTGCAGCGTCACGTCGGCTATCTACCGGACAACCCGATCTACTACGACTTCCTGCGCGGCCGGGAGATTCTGCAGTTCGTGGCCGAGATGCACGGCATGGGACGCAAGGAAGCCGGACTGCAGGCGGTGCGCATGCTCACGGAATTCGGGCTCGAGGAAGTGGTGAACGAATTCGCGGTCAACTATTCCATGGGCATGAAGAAGAAGCTCGGGCTTGCCTGCGCGCTCATTCACGACCCGGAAGTCCTGATACTCGACGAACCCATCAACGGCCTGGATCCGCGCGCGGCGCGCGACGTGCAGGAGCGCCTCAGGCAGGCGGCGGCGGCAGGCAAGACGATATTCATGTCCACGCACCTGCTCGACATGGCGGAAAAAGTCTGCACGCGGGTCGGCATCATCCACCGCGGCGAGCTGGTGGCCACCGGCACGCTCGCCGAGCTGCGCGAACGCGTCGATCAGAATGCCTCGCTCGAAGAAGTGTTCCTCAAGGTCACCGACGAAGACGCCGCGCAGGCGCCGGTTTCGTGAATCGGGAATCGATCTCTGGGCAAGCCGTGGCGCGTGCCGGCGCCGCGCCGCTGTTTCACAGCACCTGGCTGCTGATCCGGCTCCGGTTGCGGCGGCTCGCCAACCAGTTCACCGCGGCGTCGCTGCCGAAGAAGAGTCCGCTAAGCAAGTCGCGCACCGGGAACGCCGGCAAGAAAAGCAGCAAGGTCATCCTGTATTTCGCCTGGCCAATGATGTTCTTCGTCTTCGGCACCATCTCGGTGATGTCGATCGTCAATCTGCACGAGGCACTCGACACCGCCGGCACGTTCTGGCTCACGGTGGAGTTCAGCAAGGAGCTTCAAGTCGGTGTGGCGTTCCTGGTGTTGTTGATGTGGACCTCGTCGCTGCTGGTCACGGTGGGTTCGGGCGAGCTTGCCAAACCCGACTGGGACCTGGAGTGGCTGATCACGTTTCCAATGCGCTCCGACACGCTGCTGTGGGCACGCATCCTGGAGCGCAGCGTCGTCAACCCCTCGGGCGTGCTCGCACTGCTGTCGGTGTGCACGGCGGTCGCCTGGTTCTCAGGATTTCGCTGGGCCGCGCCACTGGTGGGCGCGGCGGCGGCGTGGCCGCTATTGCTGCTGGCCGCACTGGTTCGAACATTGATAGACACCGGGCTGCGTCTCAGCCTGAGTGCCGGACAACTGCGCAATCTGCACGCCGTGATCTCGGTGCTGTCCATCATCACCCTGTATCTGTCGTTTTCGTTCGGCATGAAGGGCAAGGCGTACTTCATGTTGGGCATTGCCGGCGCAATGCCGGAGTGGTTGCGCTTTACGCCCATGGGGCTCGCGGTTCGCGCCATCAATGAACGTACGTTCGTCGATACCGCATTTCTTTGCGCGCAGCTGGCCGCCGAGGTGGGGCTGATCATGTGGCTGGGGATGCGCCTGCTGCGCCACCAGCTTCGCCACGGCGTGGTGGCCGGGGGCGCGCGCGAAACGGCGCGTGAACCGCAGCAAGTGCCGGCGACTCTGCAAACCCAGGGACGGAGAGCGATCCCGCTGAGCCCCGTGCAGCGTCGCGAGCTCACGCTGCTATCCCGCGATCGCAATTTTCTCGTGCAGAGCCTGGTGCTGCCGCTGCTCATCGTGGGTGGACAACTGCTGCTGGGATCATCGGGTGTCGCCACCACGATGTGGCGGGATCCCAATGTCCTCGCGTCGGTCGCCTTCGGCCTCGCCGCCTATTCGCTCAGCATGTCGGCGTTTCAGACGCTGAACACCGAAGGGCATGCGCTGTGGCTGCTGTACACCTTTCCATGCTCGATCGAAGACGTTCTCAAGGACAAGGCAAAGCTCTGGGGCGTCATCACCCTCGCCTATCCACTCGTGCTGTTCGGCGTCGGCGCGGTGGTCGCACCGACGCTCGGCTGGAAATTCCTGGGTGCGATGCTGGTCGCGATTCTCGGCATCCCTATCTACGCGTTCATCGCGGTAGCGCTCGGCGTCTTCGGCAGCAATCCACTCGAGCAGCAGCAAAATCAGAAGGTGAAACCCGCCTACGTGTATCTCTACATGTCGCTGGCGGCGCTCTACGTTTATGCCATCGTCGCGCCGCATCCGGGCCAGCGGCTCATCTTCATGGTGCTGACGCTGCTGCTGGCCTTCGCCCTGTGGCAGAAAGCACGCGACCAGCTCGGGTACCTTCTCGATCCGGATGCCTCGCCACCGGCGCGCGTCTCCACGTCCGATGGGCTGATCGCGGTCATGGTGTTCTTCGTCGCGCAAGCGGTGACCGCGGTGGTCGTCGTGAAGATCATGGGTGGCGGACGCATGACCGGCGCCGCCATGACGATTGCCTTCTCGATCGCCGGCGCCCTCACTTACTCGCTCATGCGCTCCGTCTATGCGAAGGCAAAGACCGAAGGCGTGCCCCGCGTGCTCGGCAGCGACAACCGCCCGTTGCTGGGCGTGGCCGGCGGGCTGGCCGCCGCCGCGGTCGCGCTTCTCTATTTGCTCGCTCTCGACGCGGCCGGTCTCCTGCAGAGCGCCATGCGCGACGGCAGTTCGTATGCGTCGCTCGGCTTGTGGATGCTGCCGCTGGCGGTCATCGCGGCGCCGATCTTCGAGGAGTTCATTTTCCGTGGCCTGATCTTCGGCGGCCTGCGGCGCAGTTTTGGCGTGTGGCCCGCCGTGCTCGCGAGCGCGGCGGTGTTTGCGATCGTGCATCCGACGTTCTCCATCGCGCCGGTGTTCGTGATGGGCGTGTGCGCAGCGCTGGTGTACGAACGCACGCGCAGCCTGCTCGCACCGATGCTGGTGCACGCGGTGTACAACGCCAGCGTGATCGGCGCGCAGACCTTCCTGTTCTGAGCCTGGCGCACCTCGCGCGTCGGTATTTGTCCGACGTCCGCATCCACCGACCCGCAAGTTGCTGTTTCTAGTTAGAGCGGTGCGCGGCGTCGCGGATCGCCGTCGCCCGCTGGTCCGATTGTCGCGGCACGGCGACCGGGCCGGCCGCGTATCGACGATTCACGCGCTGTGTTGCACGATTTGCGGTTGGCACATGGATTGCAATTCTCCCTGTCGTGGCAGGACGCCGAAAACCCTTCGGGCGTCCAAGCCCTCTCAAACCTTCCATTGAGCCCAAGGAGAAATCATGAAGACATCAAAGACACTGATCGCGCTGACAGTGGCCGCACTGCTGCCTCTCGGCGCCGCGGTGGCCGGCGACCAATACGGCGGCAAGGACAAGTCGGGTACGACGGGCGCGACGTTCGACAAGCTCGACACCAACCGCGACGGCAAGATCTCTCAGGCCGAGGCGGCCGCCGATTCGAACCTGGTGTTCTCGAGCGCCGACACGAACGGTGACGGCTACCTCGACAAGAGCGAATGGCGCAGCCATGAGAAGAAGGGCTCGACCAGCCCCGCGCCGCAGTCCATGCCTGATCCATCAACCGATACGACGGTCCCGCAGTCCAGTGAGCCTGCGCCCGCCGATACCGAGACTCCGCGGCAATAATCGGCCGCAGGAGTGCTCAAATCCGCGCGATTCCCGCCGGGGTCGCGCGGATTTTCCTTGCCCGAACAAGCCCACGCCCGCGTGGCGTGACGACGTTCGCACAACGCCGTGCCGTGCTTCAGTTTCACCCTTAATAGCCGTTATGGCGGGGTGGAGCACCAGGAGCGCAAGGTGGAAGACAAACCCGAAGACATGACCGGTGGCACGGCCCTGATACGCATCAGCGCCGCGCTCGAAGCCGAGGCGTCCTGCCGGCAAGACCTTGCGACCGCGCTGGCGAACGAGCGCACCCTGTTGCGAACGATGATCGACATGATCCCGGCCTTCATCTACGCCAAGGACGTCGGCAGCCGCTTCATCGCGATGAACACCGCGCTGGCACGCAACATGGGGACCACTTCCGAGCTGGCGATCGGCAAGACGGATTTCGATTTCTTTTCCCCTGAGCTGGCGAAGAAGTTTTATTCCGACGAGCAGGCGCTCATAAAGTCCGGCACCGCCATCATCGACCTCGAGGAACCCGGCTTCGACAAGGTTACCGGCATGCCGCGCACCGTGGTCACGTCCAAGGTTCCGCTGCGCGACGAGAACGGCACGATGATCGGCATCATCGGCATCGGCTTCGACATCACCGAGCGCAAGCTGGCCGAGCAGCGCATGGCCCAGGGCGAGCATCTCGAATCCATCGGCCGCCTCGCCGCCGGTGTCGCCCACGAAATCAACACGCCCATCCAGTATCTGAACGACAGCGTCTATTTCATTCGTGAAGCCATGCAGGAACTGCTGGCGCACAACGCGAAACTCGCGGCGCAGCTGCCCGCGCAGGCGGCGGAAGACGAAGACATCGAGGATCTCAAGCTCGAGCTGCCGCCGGCGCTCGATCGGGTGGTCGATGGTCTCGGCCGGATCGCCGAGATCGTGCGTTCGATGAAGGAGTTCTCGCACGTCGACCAGCGCGAGATGAGCCGCGTCGATCTGAACCGCGCAATCAACAGCACGCTGATCATCGCGCGCAGCGAATACAAGTATGTCGCCGACGTGGCTACCGACTTCTTCAAGGACCTGCCGCAGGTCCTGTGCCACGGCGGACAGATCAACCAGGTGGTTTTGAACCTCGTGGTCAACGCCGCGCACGCCATCGCCGACAAGGTGAAGGGCACGCCCGAGAAGGGATTGATCACCGTCAAGACCAGTGTCGAAGACGGATTCGCCGTGCTGAGCATTGGCGACACCGGTGGCGGAATTCCCGAAGAGATACGCAAGCGGATTTTCGAGCCGTTCTTCACCACCAAGGAAGTGGGCAAAGGGACCGGCCAGGGTCTATCTATTGCCCACAACGTGATCAAGAGTCACGGTGGCAAACTCGATTTCGTCACCGAGATCGGCACCGGCACGACGTTCTACGTGCGCCTGCCCCTGGCCGCAGAAGAAGGCGAAGCCGCGGTCGCCTGATCGCCCATTGCCCGATCGACAATGGCGGCGATCAGGCACGCCGGATTCAACCCATACGCGAGAAACCGCCGCCGGACTGGCCGCCGCCGGAATTGCCGGTCCCGCCGCTCGAACGGGCGCCACGAGCGAAACCACCGCGGCCACCGCCAGGCTTGCCGCCGCGTGAGCGGCCGCTGCCGCCACGTGAACCGCCACCGCCGCCCGCATGGCGGGCATTTCCGCCGCCATGATGACCGCCGCCGCCGTGACCGGCATGCGGGCGAGTTCCGGGTTGCGCGTCGCCGCGTGGCGCCTCGGACGGTTGTCCCGCGGCGTATGACGCATGGTCGGCTCGGCCAGCGCCGCGGTTTGCACCGCCATTGCGTCCACCACCGGAGCGTCCGCCACCGTGATTGTTAGGTCTGCCGCCGCCTCCACCACCACCACTTCGGCGATGCTCGGGACGGCGCCGCGGATCCTGGTGCGGCTCGTGTTCAGCCGTTGAATTGCGCGGCTGATGCGTGCCCTCCTTGATCTCGAACTTCGGCAGCTCGACGAAGTCGATCTTCCGCTTGAGCACTTTCTCGATGTCGCGCAGGTAGCTGAGCTCGTCGGGCGACACGAGCGACACCGCCGCGCCGGTCGAACCCGCGCGCGCCGTGCGGCCAATGCGGTGCACGTAATCTTCCGGCACGTTCGGCAGCTCGTAGTTCACGACGTGCGGCAGTTCTTTGATGTCGAGGCCGCGCGCCGCGACCTCGGTCGCCACCAGCGCCGTGATGCGGTTTTCCTTGAAGTCCTGCAGCGCCTTCACGCGCGCGTTCTGACTCTTGTTGCCGTGGATGGCCATGGCGTTGATGCCGGATCGCTCCAGCTGCTGCGTGAGCCGGTTGGCGCCGTGCTTGGTGCGGCAAAACACCAGCACCTGGTGCCAGTTGCCTTCGATGATCAGGTGCGCCAGCAGGTGGCGCTTGTGATCCTTCGGCACGCGGTAGGCGCTCTGCTCGACCCGGTCGGCCGTGGCATTGCGCGGCGTGACCTGCAGCGCCGCCGGATTGCGCAGGAACTGGTTGGCGAGCTGGCGGATGTCGTCCGAGTAGGTAGCCGAGAACATCAGGTTCTGGCGCTGCTGCGGCAGCATCTTGAGGATGCGCTTGATGTCGCGGATGAAGCCCATGTCGAGCATGCGGTCGGCTTCGTCGAGCACGAAGATCTGCACCTCGGAGAGCGCCACCGCGCGCTGCTCGCACAGATCGAGCAGGCGGCCGGGAGTGGCGACGAGAATGTCGCAACCGTGTCGCGCCTTGTCGATCTGCGGTTTCTCGGACACGCCGCCGAAAACGACCAGCGTGCGCAGGTCGCCGTACTTGCCGTAGTCGACGATGCTCTGCGCGACCTGCGCCGCGAGCTCACGAGTGGGCGTCAGCACCAGCGCACGCGGATTGCGTCCGCCGCGAGCGCCGAGCTTTTGCAGGATCGGCAGGGTGAAACCGGCCGTCTTGCCGGTGCCGGTCTGCGCGCCCGCGAGCACGTCGCCGCCGGCAAGCACCGCCGGGATGGCCTGAAGTTGAATGGGAGTGGGAACCGTATAGCCCTTGTCGGCCACGGCACGGAGCAACTCGGGCTTGAGCCCGAGAGTTTCGAATGACATTTAGTTAGATACCTTGGAAATGCTGAAAAGACTCGCAGTTCGAGGCGCAACGCGCCTGAAGCGGTCATTAGCGAGAGAGGATTTGCGAATCGTCTAAGAGTCGACTTGCTGCTTTTGGGGGGCGATGACCGCGCGACCCTGGATAAGCGGGCGCGAATATACCTATGCGACGCGCGGTTTGCCAGGAACCAGTCGAAATCGAGCCTGCGCTGCTCTGGCTGGCCCGATTGACCCATCCATCAGCCGCGATCCGCTGGCGCCGCCGGGCATGTCCGACAAGCGGTACAGGTCGCTAACTACCTGACCCAGGGCTCGCCGCCAGTGCGTAGTCCTGTGCTGACGACGTACGGAAATGTTTTCGCGCGCGCATTGGGATTTCTGTCTGCATTCGCAGACGAATCTTCTCCGTAGTCTCGGCACGAACGGACTCAATTCGCACAGAGGGAATTTATGACTACATTTCGTGTTGGCCGCGACCTACTCACGGCTGGTCTCATTCTGTCGGCTCTCACCGGCTGCGGTGGTGGTGGTGGTGGTGGAAGTTCCCCAGCTCCGTCACCCGCTCCGGCCCCGGCTCCCGCGCCCGCTCCGGCGCCCGCCCCCGCCCCCGCTCCCGCACCTGTGCCGGCTCCCGGCGCCGGCGTGACTTCGGGCGATACCTTCGGCGTCACCAGCACCGGCCGGCTCGTCACTTTCGATCGCGCCGATGGGGTGCTCGATACCGCGGTGGCTATCACCGGTCTGCAGGCCGGCGAAACCGTCGTGGGCCTCGACATTCGCGCCGGTGGCGCGACGCCCGGCGAGCTGTACGCGCTCAGCAGCGGCGGTCGGCTTTACACGATAAACGCCACCACCGGAGTGGCCACGCTCAAGTCGACACTGATGGCCGACGCCGCCGATACCACCGACGCATTCACGGCGTTGAACGGTAGCGAGTTCGGCGTTGATTTCAATCCCGTCGCGGACAGACTGCGCGTGGTCAGCGATACCGGGCAAAACCTGCGCATCGATCCGGACACCGGCGCGACGATCACGGATGCCGCGCTCACCAGCGGTGGCGCCGCGCGCAGCGGCGTGGTCGGTGCCGCGTATTCCAACGCGTTCGCCGCGGCCTGCCGCACGACGCTCTATTACCTCGACGCCACTACCGATCAATTGCTGACCACCACCGACCCGAACGGCGGCGCGGTGACCGTAGTCGGCGCGTTGGGCGTGGACACGACCGCGGTCGGGGACTTCGAGATCTCCACCGCGGCGGATGGAACCAACAGCGGTTCTGCCGTGCTGGTGGTCGGCGGAGCGCCGACTTCCTACCAGATCAATCTAACCACCGGCGCGGCGACTTCGGCCGGCGCGGTCACGCGGCTCGACGCGAATGAGCTGCTGCGTGACACGGCCATCGCGCCGCCCGCCTCCGCTCCGACGCAACTCGCAGGCGACGTGTTCGCGCTCACCGAGTCCAACAAGCTGGTGTCGTTCAATCCGGCGGCGCCACAGAAGGCATGCACCAGCGCTACGTTGACCGGGCAGCAGGCCGCGGAAAACATCGTCGGCATCGACGTTCGGCCGGCCGATGCCAAGCTGTACGCGCTCGGCAGCGCGGGCCATCTGTACACGGTGGACACCGCGACCGCGACGCTGACGCTCAAATCGACACTGGTGGCTGCGCTCGGCGACGTCACCACGCCATATGCGGGGCTGCTCGGCACCGAATTCGCCGTCGACTTCAACCCGGGCAATGACGTGGTGCGCGTGGTCAGCGATTCGGGTCAGAACCTGCGAATCGCTCCCGACAGCGGCTCGACAACTTCCGACATCGCCGTTAATCCGGTGGGGCCGCTCGTTGCCGAAGCTGCGTACAGCAATAGCTTCGTCGGCGCCGGAACGGCGTTCTACTACACCATCGATTCGGTGGGCGATGGACTGCAAGTCCTCGGGCGTCCCTCGGGCAACGCCATCAACGGTGACTTGCAAACCGTCGGCGCACTCGGCGTCGGTGACGTGTCCTCGGTCGCGGGCTTTGACATCCTCGGTACCAACAACTGGGGTCTGGCGGCGCTCAACGTCGGCGGGGCGGCCACCTCCGATCTGTTCAACGTCAATCTATCCACCGGCGCCGCCACGCGCATCGACACGGTGGGCGGTGGTGAGAAGGTCCGTGGGCTCGCCTACGCAAGGTTGCCGGTCGCCACCGTCTTCGCACTGACTTCTGACAATCACCTGGTGAGCTTCAAGCCGCTGACGCCGGGGACTTTCGACGCCGACGTCGCGATTTCCGGATTGCAGGGTAGCGAGGCCATCGTCGGGCTCGACATTCGCCCGTCGAATGGTGCGCTCTATGCAGTGACGGATGCCGGCCACGTCTATACGGTCGACACGGCGACTGGCGCTCTGGCCGGAGCAGTGACCCTTGCCGCCGATCCGGCCGACACCACCGCGCCATTTACGGCGTTGTCGGGCACGCGATTCGGCGTGGACTTCAGTCCATTCGATGGCTTGCTGCGCGTCGAGAGCGAAACCGGCCAGAACCTGCGCGTCAACGTGGACACTGGAGCAGTCGGCACCGACGCCAATCTGGCGAGCACCGCGCAGGTGGTGGGGACCGCGTTCTCCAACAGCTATGCGGGCGCGGCTTCGACCGCGCAGTACGACCTCGACGTCGCCGCCGGAGCGCTGGTGCGGCAGGCTTCGAACGGGGCGCTGACAACCATTGGCTCCTTCAACGCCGGTACCACGTTCGCGCTCGAAGGCGGCTTCGACATCGCCGGCGGCGAAAATGGCCTGCCGATCGCGGCGTTGCAGCCGACGGGAGCCACGCAGTCCACTCTGTACCGCGTGAACCTCGCCAACGGCGCGTTGACTTCGATCGGCTTGTTAGGGTCCAGCGGCACGACCGTGGTCAAAGCGCTGGCGGTACGCCTGCAGTAACCCGCACGTGACATCGGGGCGGCGGCTGATACGCTGCCGCCCCATGTCACGGTCGATATCGATAGCCGGCGTCAGAATTCTCGCGCTGTGCGGCAGCCTCCGGGCCGCCTCGATGAACGCCGCGCTGTTGCGCGCCACGGCGCGGCTCGCGCCGGAAGGGATCTCCGTCGAGCTCTTCCGCGGCATGGCCGAGCTGCCGCTGTTCAACCCGGACCTGGAAGCCGACCTGCCGGCGCCGGTGCGGCGCCTGCACGATTCCTTGTGTGAGAGCGATGCGCTGCTCATCGCCAGCCCCGAATACGCCCATGGCGTCACCGCCGTCATCAAGAACGCGCTCGACTGGCTGGTCAGCTTCCCGCCGTTCGTCGACCGGCCGGTGGCGATCTTCAACGCCTCGCCCCGGTCGGTTCACGCCGACGCCAGCCTGCGGGAAACCCTAACTACCATGTCGGCGAGGCTCCTCACCGAAGCCTGCCTGGCATTGCCACTGCGCAGCACCGGGATCACCGAACAGGGTATTCTCGACTCGGAGCATGCCGCGGCGATTCGCCGGGCGCTCACCCTGCTGGCATCGGGAGCGGCGCGCGCGTGAAATGGATCGTCATACTCCTCGTACTGATCGTCGCGGCCGCGGTGGGCTCCTTCTGGTACGACGGCTACAGCGCCGAGTCCGCGCTCCTCAAGCAATCGGTGTATCGCGTGCTCAAGAAGCACGAGCCGGAGCTCTACGAAAAATTGGTGACCGAATACCGGGTGTATGCGCGCGACGAAACGCGCCGCGAGAATTTCGTCAATCTCGCCAACTCCGAGATCAGCCTCACCGCCACGCGCAATCTCGCGCACGCTTCGCAGGACTCGGTGGTTGCGCTCATGAAGGACATGATCGCGACCGCCAAGCGGCTGCAGAAGGAGCCAGGCGACACCTGCTTTCGCTACTGGTTTCCGCAGGTCGCGGGCCCACCGGACATCGCCAGGTACGTCGACGCCGCATCGCAGGCGCACACCCTCGATCTCATGGGCGAAGTGATCCGCACCGCCGCCGAGAGCCCGACACCGCTGCCAGCGGCCGAGGCCGTGAAGGACAACCTCGCCAACGTCATCAACGGCACCTACGAGCAGTACGGCGCGGATGCGCAGATGCTCTCGCACGCCGACGACCCGCGCGCCGACCGCGCCAAGATTTGCACCATCACCATATCGGTATACGAGCGCATCATGGCGTTGCCGCCGGCCGAGAGCGGCGCACTGATGCGCGCGATGACGCAGATCCGCTGACGACCGTTAATAATTCGTAAGCGCCGCGCCGCGCGGCTCCGTGCTAGCTTTCCGTACCAAATGCACCTGCTACTGATCGAGGACGATGCGGAAGCCGCCCGGTTCCTGGCCAAGGGATTGCGCGAAAGCGGGTACGTGGTGGACATCGCCTCCGACGGACGCGAAGGCCTGTTTCGCGCCACCGAAGGCACCTACGACCTGATCGTCGCCGACCGTCAGCTGCCGCATTTCGACGGGCTGTCCATCGTCTCCATGTTGCGCAAGAACGGCAAGCACACGCCGGTGCTGATTCTCTCGGCGCTCGGCTCGGTGGACGATCGCATCGAAGGCTTGCGCGCCGGTGGCGACGACTATCTCGCCAAGCCGTTCGCGTTCGGCGAGCTGCTGGCGCGCATCGAAGCGCTGCTACGGCGCGGCAATCTTCCCGAAGTCACCACGCGAATCCGCATCGCCGATCTCGAGCTCGACCTGCTGGGGCGGAAAGTCACGCGGGCCGGCACGCCCATCGATGTCACCTCCAAGGAATTCCAGCTGCTCGAGTTCCTGGCGCGGCGCGCCGGTCAGGTGGTGACGCGCACCATGCTGCTCGAAGCGGTCTGGGACCTGCACTTCGATCCGCAGACCAATGTCATCGACGTCCACATCAGCCGGCTGCGCGCGGCCATCGACAAGGGCTTCGAGCGTCCGCTGCTGCACACGGTGCGCGGCGCGGGCTACGTGCTGCGCGATGGCGGCTGACGCGCCGCTGAAAGGCGCGCCCATGCGCCTGTCATCGGCGCGCCTGGCGCTGCTGTATGCGGCGCTGGTCACGGTGTTCACCAGCGTGCTGCTATTGTCGGTCTATCTACTGACGCGCAACGCGCTGGAACGCGAAATCTCCGCGGTGGTGCGCGCCGAGGTCGACGACCTCGCCGACGACCTGCGCCTGGGCGGCGTGGCGCAGGTGGCCGCCACCCTGCGCCTGCGCGCCGACAGCTGGGGCCGCACCGGCGCGGTGTTTCTGCTCGCCGACCGGGAATTCCGGCCGGTGGCCGGCAATCTCACCGCCTGGCCGCACGAAATCGCCGCGCGTGCCGACCCGCCCCAGTCGGCGATGGTGCAATTCGACATCGCCGCGCACGAGCGCGGCGAGTCGGTGCTGCACCCGGTCGAGGCGCGAGTCGAGCGCCTGGCGAACGGCTATTGGCTGCTGGTGGGCGCCGACACCAGCGAGCGCGTCGCGGTGCTGCGCCGGTTCGGGCTCGCCACCGGCTGGGGCATCGCGCTCACCGCGCTCTGCGTGTGGTTGTTAGGCGCCGCCTACGCCCGCCGCACGGCGCGGCGCGTGCGCGCCTACGCCACCACCTGCGAGACCATCATGCAGGGCGACCTCACGCAGCGCCTGGCGCTCGATGGCTCGCGCGACGAGTTCGACGCGCTGGCGGTGGCGGTCAATGCCATGCTCGATCGCATCGAGCAGCAGACCGGCACGCTGCGCACCGCGTTCGACAGCATCGCGCACGACCTGCGCACGCCGCTGTATCGCCTGCGCGTGCGCCTGGAAGAAGCGCAGCTGCGCTCCGGGCTGCCGAAGGAAGCCTATGAGCTGGTCGCGCCGGCGCTCGAGGAGCTCGATCGCGTGCAGCGCACGCTGGCAACGCTGTTGCAGATCGCGCGCACCGAAGCCGGCGGAGTCACCACGCACGGTGACAACGTGGATCTCGCCGCGCTCGCGGCCAACATGGTCGAGCTGTATGCGCCGGGAATGCGCGCCGCGGGACTCCACGTCGCGCTCGATGCGCCGGGTGCGGCGCCGCTCGTCGGCAATCGCCAGCTCCTGGCGCAGCTCATCACGAACCTGCTGGAGAACGCGTTGAAGTACGTACCCGCGGGCGGCCACGTGCGCGTGGGCGTTCGCAATTCCCCTGAAGGTGTCCATCTGAGCGTCGCCGACGACGGGCCCGGCATCGCCGCCGCCGAACGCGCCGCGGCGTTACGGCCGTTCGTGCGCGTGGGAAATGCCGCGGCAACCGTGAGCGGAAGCGGCCTGGGCCTCTCCCTGGCGGCGGCCGTGGCGCGCCTGCATCGCGCGCAACTCTCGCTCGGCGACAATGCGCCCGGACTCATCGTGCATTGCCAATTTCCTGCTACTGCCCGACGCGACGCGCCAGACGGCGTCGCACAGGTCTCTTGAGGCACCGCCCTGGTGGGGTAGGCAGGCGCATCGCGTCGGGCGCAGCTCGAAAGTTCGCGCAGCTGGTCAGCTCGCCTTCTTGCCTTCCTTGCATTCCTTGACGAATTTCTTCTCTTCATCGCCCGTCAGCTTCTTCTCGTGCGCCTGCTTCTCGCAGTGCATGCCGGATTCGTGCTTGACCGCGGGAGTCGCGGCAGCGGCCGGCGTGGCCGTCGGCGTGGTGGCGGCGAACGCGCTGCCGGCAGTCATGAGGGCGGCGATGGTCAGGGTCGATAACAGTTTCATGGGCATGTCCGGAAGAGACGCTGCCGATTGCAGCGGCGAAAGTCTGGAGCCGCGCCCGTGAGCCACCGATGGCGGGCAAGTTAAGAAAAAGTCAGGGGGTGGTACCGGGTTGGGATTCTCGTGAGAAGCGGCACAGCTGCATTGCAAGAAAGTGACATATCCGCTTCTCACGAGAATCCCAACCCGGTACCACTCCCCTCGGTGCAACGCGGCGAAACGCGCGCCAAGGTCGAACAATCTGACGGCACGTCAAAGGTGCGCGTCGAATAAGAACATGCACTTACGCCATTTCCGCCGATGGCACGCAGCTTGCTTTACTCCACCCATCGCAGCTTTTTCGCTGAGTCCTCGGGTGATCCAATGGAATGCGTACTCCTTCACTGAAGGCCATCAAGACCTTTCAGATCGCCGCCAAACATTCGAGCTTCGCGGTCGCGGCCGATGAGCTCTGCATCACGCCGTCGGCGGTCAGCCACCAGATCAAGACGCTGGAAACGCAGCTCGGCCTGCCGCTGTTTTCGCGTAGTGCACGATCTCTCGCGTTAACCGACGCCGGTTCGCGATACCTCGAGCAGATAGACGATCTGTTCACGCGGCTGGAATCGGTCACCGAACAGTTGCGCGCCCGCTATGGCCGCAACAGCGTGCGGCTGCACGTGCCGGCATATTTCGCGAGCGAGATGCTGCTGCCGCGGCTGTCAGAATTCTCGAAGCTGCACGACGGCATCGACCTGCGCATCGAGACGCAGGGCGTACACGGTCGCACGCACGCCGCCGAAGCGGACATCTCGGTGGTAGTTGGGTCGGGTCCCTGGAACAACGCGCTGATCGCCCACGCGCTGTTCGCGCAGACGATGGTCCCGGCCTGCTCGCCCGAGCTCTTCCTGGAGCGCCCGGTGCGCCGCTATGAAGATCTGAACTCGCACACGCTGCTGGTGCACGAGGCGCGCCGCGACGACTGGGATCGCTGGGCCACGGCGGTCGGCATGAAATCGCTGCAGCCCGCGCAGATCGTGCGCATCGACTCGATGTCGGCGGCCACGCGTGCCGCCGAGAAGAGCATCGGCATCGCGCTGCTGCCCGCCGAGCTCTCGCGCCGCAAGTTCGACAGCGGCCGGCTGCTGCGCGTGTTCGATGACGAGCTCGTGACACAGGAGGAGTACACGCTCCTGGTGCGCACCGAAGACGAAAACCGCGACGACATCCGCGCCTTGTGCGCCTGGCTGATGGAGCTCGCCGCGCCAATGAGGAAAATTGATGCTCGCCCAGAATCTTCTCGTTTGTTAGTGCAGGCCTGAGCCGGTAGTTTGACAATCGTGGATTTCAAACATTGTCAGGAGTGCAACATGATTCGTCGAACTTCAAAGTATCTGAGCAAATATCTGCTGGCGGCCGCGCTGGTCAGCTTCGCGTCGTACGCCAATGCCGGCACCGTCGCCGTGACACCGGCGCTCGCCGCCTGCAGCAAGGCCCTGATCGAGACGATGGCGAAGGCGGACACGCTGCCGACGTACACGGTCAAGGCGCCGAGCGCTTTCGTCTCCGACCTCACCGACCCGTACGCCTTCACGGTGTACGCGCGTCACAGCAAGACCAGGACCCTGCTGGCCAAGGCCTCGTGCAAGGCCACGCCGACCGGTGAGATCGTTTCGTTCAAGTCGATTCCGCTGAAGAGCTGAGCACAATACCGAGGAGCTAACTATCGACCGCACTCTCGAACACGGCGAGGCGCGGACACCGGTTCCCCCATCCCCCCTCTAGCGGGGAACGGTGTCCGCCTCTCGACCGCCATTTCGGCGGGCTCCCCGGGTTCGGCGAGGCGCCATGGTGTCCATCTGGGCTACCATCGCGCGGCATGTCACAGCGTCCAGCCGACCCTTCCGCGACTCCTCCTCGTTCTCCCGATCCGGGTTTTCCCACGCTTCCACCGCACGCGCCTCAGGTCCGGGCGCGCTGGCGCCGTCACCTGGGCGTGCTGCTCATGCGGATTTCCGGCTGGCGCATCGCCGGCAACATCCCGGACGTTCCGAAATACGTGCTCATCGTGGCGCCGCATACGTCCAACTGGGATTTCTTCCACGGCTTCTGCGCGTATCTGGTGCTGCGGCTCGACAACAGCTGGCTGGCGAAGCACACGGTGTTTTTCTGGCCGCTCGGGATCCTCGCGCGCCGCTTCGGTGGCATGCCCATCGACCGCGCGCGCGGCGGCAATGTCGTGCGTGCCTGCGTCGCCGAATTTTCGCGGCGCGAAAAGATGTCCATCACGGTCACGCCCGAGGGAACGCGCGGCAAGGTGAAGGAATGGAAACTCGGGTTCTACTACATCGCCACTGAAGCGAATGTGCCCATCGTTCCGGTGGCGCTGAACTACCCGGAGAAGCTGGTGATGATCCTGCCGCCGTTCGTGCCCACGGGTGACGTCGCGGCCGACCTGCCGAAGATCAAGGCGTTGTATTCGCCCAATATGGCGCGGTTCCCGGAGAACTTCTGAATGGCTGCGCGGTGGAAGAACTTCCTGCGCTACGCCAATAGCCCGGTGGCCGATTCGGCCGCCAATTCCACCAGCACCGTCACCGACAACTTGTGATCGGCGCCACCGAGGATCACGCCGCGCAACGGCGAGACGTCGCCGAAGTCGCGGCCCCAGGCGACGGCGATGTGATCGATGCCGGCGAAGCAGCCGTTGGTGGGGTCGAATTCGATCCAGCCGAACGGCGGGCTCCAGACCGCGACCCAGGCATGCGAGGCGGCATCGCCGACTAACTTCTCGCTGCTGTCCGTCTGCGTGGCGTTGGTGCGCAGATAGCCGCTCACGTAGCGCGCCGGCAAGCCGCGCGAGCGCAGGCAGGAAATCATCAGGTGCGCGAAGTCCTGGCAGACGCCACGACGCGTCTCGAGCACTTCGGTCGGCGAGGTGCTGATGTTGGTGACGCCGGGTACGTACTCGATGTCCTTGTGCAGCTTGGTGCTCAGCGCTTCGGCGCAGGCGAGCAGCGCGCGCCCCTGCGGAAAGCAGGCCACGGAGTAGTCGGTGAAAGCCTGTTTGAGACGCACGTGCGGGGATTCGTGGCGGAATCGCGCGGCGTCGAGCTGGTCGCGCGACGGCCAGGCACCGCGATAGGCGAACTCGGCGCGCACCTGCTCCCACGGCTCGCTGGTGTCGAGCGGCACGGCCGGACGCGCGTGCACCTCGATCTGCATTTGCGACACCACGCGCAGCTCGCGATGCGGCTGCGCCAGCTCGATGCGGATCATCGGATTGCCGAAGGCGTCGAGCTCGTTCGTACGCCGATGCGAGGGCGGATCGATTTCGATCTCGTGCTCCAGGCACTCCTGGTACGGAGCGGGGCGCGGCACGAGGTGCAGCAGGTGATGCGAATGCACCACGTCGGCGGCGTACTCGTAGCTGGTCTCGTGGCGGACCCGGTATTGTCTACTCAAGTGGTCTACTCATGTGGCGAGAGCGTGCGCGTCGGATTCTATGAGCGCGAAGTAACGGCGCGACAGCCGGTCGGACAGGTCCGCGGTGCGCGTCGCGAGCTCGGTCATCTCGGCGGCGAGCGCGGCGCGCGCCTCATCGCCGCCCTCACCCGGCGCATCCAGCAGCTCGGCCGAGCCCTGGGGCAGCAACGGCACGTCGGGAACGCCGCGTTCGCGCTCGCCGCTCAGGCTTCTTGCCAGGTCGTCCAGGTCGCGATCGATGGAGCGGCGGTGAAAAGCCAGCGCCATCGGATGGCCATCGTCGTACAGCAGCAGGTTGAGCATCTGCGACAGCCGCGGCGTGCCGAAATAGCGGGCACGGTAGATAGGCGCGCTGTCGCAGACGTCGAGCAGCCACTCCACGGCCTCGGGCCGCGTGGCGTGCGCACTGACGAGCTGCCGTGCGAGGATGCCCGCCACGAATTGCATGCGTTCGATGCGCCGGCCGAGCCGCATCACGCGCCAGCCTTCGTCGTGCATCATGTCTTCTTCGGAAAATCCGGTGAGCGCCGCGAGCGACAGCAATAGTCGTTCGTAGATTTCGCGGCTGCTGCCGCGCGTGGCCATGGCCTCCTGCATCTGCCGCTGCAGCCCCACCACGCCCCGCCAATAACGCGCCGACAGCCGGTTGCGCACCTGCGATGCGCACCAGGCGACGTGTTTGACGTCGGCCTGCAATCCCTGCGAGTCGCGGACGCGCAGCGCATCGAAAATTTCGCCGTCCGCGGCGACCACGCCGAGATCGCGGCAGATCTGCCGCGAGTGTGCCCAGACGCGCGCGTCACTGCGCGCGCCCAGCGTGCGCAGCAGCAGTCGCGCGGTGTTCTCGCAGCGCACGGTATAGCGGCCCAGCCAGTAGAGATTTTCGACCAGGCGCGATGGGATGTAGTCCTGGCGCTGCAGGTTGGCCCACTTTCCCGACTGCACGGTCGCGAGCGTGTCTTCGTGCGGGTCCTCGCTGAGAACCCAGATGTCCTTGGCGCCGCCGCCGCGCTGCGTGGACACCACGTCGGCCGCCGCCTCATTGGCAACGCGCGCGAGACCTCCGGGCATCACGCGCACGCCCTCTGGAGTCACCACCGCGTAGACACGGATGGTCAGCGCCCGCGCGCCGAGCTCCGGGCTGGCCGCGGATTTCCACACCGGCGCCTGCGACAGGCGCACGTGCTCCTGCGCGACATAGGCGTAAGGCCGGTTGCGCAGGCGCTCGACCAGCAGATCGCGCGCCTTGCCCTCGAATTCGCGGCCGAACATCGGCTCGAAGCGCTGATTCGGGTAGGTAGGCTTGATCACCAGGCGGTCGAGATTGGCGAGCACGTATTCGAGCGCGGGCTTCTCGCCCAGCCACCACGTGGCGATTTCCGGCAGCAGCAGCTTCTCGCCGATGAGCCGCTCGGAAATCGGCGGCAGGAACCCGAGCCAGGCCGCCGATTCGAGCACGCCCGTGCCCGGCGCGTTTGAAACCATGACGCGTCCGGCGCGCAAGCTGCCGATGAGTCCGGGCACGCCGAGCGCCGAGTCGCCGCGCAGCTCCAGGGGATCGCAGTAGTCGTCGTCGAGGCGGCGCAGGATGGAATGCACGCGGCGCAGTCCGCCCAGTGTCTTCAGGAACACCGTGTCGCCGCGCACGGTGAGATCGCTGCCCTCCACCAGCGGCATGCCGAGCTGGCGCGCCAGGTAGGCATGCTCGAAATACGTCTCGTTGTACGGACCGGGAGTGAGGATGACCGCGAGTGGCGATTCGTCACCGGCGGCATTCAGCATTCTTTCCCGGAGGTGCCCGAAGAATCCGCGCACGCGGCGCACTGCCATGTCGGGAATGGCCTCGGCGTGCACTTGCTCGAGGATTTCGCGGTTCTCGAGTGCATAGCCGGCGCCCGAGGGCGCCTGGGTGCGATCCGCGAGCAACCACCAGCGGCCGTCCGGCGCGCGCGCCAGGTCGGCGGCGTACACGTGCAGCCAGGTGCCGTCGGCGGGCTTGAGGTCGTGGCAGGGCCACAGGTAGTTAGGATGGCCGAACGGCAGCTCGGCGGGCAGGTGGCCTTCGGCCAGCAGCCGCTGCGGGCCGTAGAGGTCGGCCAACAAGGCGTTCAGCAGCCTGGCGCGCTGCGCGACTCCCGCTTCGATGGCCTGCCACTCGACGGCCGGCAATACGAACGGCAAGGGATCGAGAGCCCAGGGACGGTCGGCGCCCTGCGGGTCGGCGTAGACGTTGTAGGTGACGCCATTTTCCACCACCAGCCGGCGCGTGAGCTCGAGCGATCGGCGCACCGCATCGGGCGAGTCGTCGGCGCGCAGCCGGTCGATGAGCGGACGCCAGTGCGCGCGCATCGCGCCCGCGGCATCGTTCAGTTCATCGTATCGTTGAAGGACCGCGGGCTCGAGTACGGCGCGCATATTTTTAGATGCATCCACCCATCAGACTTTACGCAGATCGAGCGTGAACGGGAATTCGATGTTTGGCGTATCGACCACGGGTGCGACCCGTTTCGGCGTGTGACCCATTCTGACAAATCGTGCCAGGCGGCGAGCTTCCGACTCGAGCGCATTCACCGGGAAGGTTTCGTAGCTGAGCCCACCCGGATGCGCCACGTGATACTGCGCGCCGCCCATCGAGCGATTCATCCATGTGTCGACCAGATCGAAGGTGAGCGGCGAGTGCGCCGGGATTAGCGGATGCAGCGCGGACGGCGGCGCCCAGGCCTTGTAACGCACACCGGCCACGAACTCGCCAACGGTGCCCGTGGGCCGTAACGGGATTCGTCGTCCGTTGCAGCTGAGCGTGAAACGATCCGGCGCGAGACCCGTGACCTTCACCTGCAGGCGTTCGACCGATGAGTCCACGTAACGCACCGCGCCGCCGGCGGCACCCTCCTCGCCCATGACGTGCCAGGGCTCGAGCGCCTGGCGCAGCTCCACTTCCGTTCCGAGCGTCGCGAAGTCGCCGTACTTGGGAAAGCGGAATTCGAAGTGCGGCGCGAACCACTCGGCCTTGAGCGGAAAACCGGCCGCATTCTGCTCGGCGATGACGTCCTGCAGGTCCTGCTCGACGAAGTACGGCAGCATGAAGCGATCGTGCAGCTCGGTGCCCCAGCGCGCCAACCGCGGCGGGATGTAAGGATCCCGCCAGAAACGCGCCACCAGCGAACGCAACATGAGCTGCTGCGTGAGGCTCATGCGCTCGTGCGGCGGCATCTCGAACGC
The DNA here is from genome assembly GCA_035995425.1 of Steroidobacteraceae bacterium. GTDB lineage: Bacteria > Pseudomonadota > Gammaproteobacteria > Steroidobacterales > Steroidobacteraceae > CADEED01. The sequence continues at coordinate 45,976 of DASYKM010000163.1, read as the reverse complement.
ACGCATCTCGAGCAACCCGAGCCGACCGGTGTTGCCGTCGGGCGAGAACATCTTGTCGATGCAGAACTCCGAGCGATGCGTGTTGCCGGTGGAGTCGATCAGCAGGTTGCGGAACAGGCGGTCGACGGTCCAGGGCGGCGTGGCGAGGCCGATGGGCGGCAGTTGTTTGAACGCCAGCTCGAGCTCGTACAGCGAGTCGTTGCGCGCCTCGTCGATGCGCGGTGCCTGCGAGGTGGGGCCGACGAACAGGCCGCTGAACAGATATGACAACGCCGGATGGTTGTGCCAGTAGGCCAGCAGGCTGCGCAACAAGTCCGGGCGGCGCAGGAAGGGCGAATCGGTGGGCGTGGCGCCACCGAGCACGAAATGATTGCCGCCGCCGGTGCCGGTGTGGCGGCCGTCGATCATGAACTTTTCAGTAGTTAGCCGGGTCTCGCGCGCGACGCCATACAGGTGCGTGGTGCGATCGACCAGCTCATCCCAGCTGCCCGAGGGATGGATGTTCACTTCGATGACACCCGGATCGGGCGTCACGCTGAAGCGATTCAGGCGCGGATCCTTGGGCGGCTCGTAGCCTTCGAGCACCACCGGCGTATCCATGTCGGCGGCGGTGGCTTCGACCGCGGCCACGAGCTCGAGATAGTCCTCGAGCTTGTCGGTGGGCGGCATGAATATGTAGAGCACGCCGTTGCGCGGCTCGGCACACATGGCGGTGCGCGTGATCTCGCTGGCGGAGGTCTGCGCGAGCGGGGCTTCGGCCGGTGCCACGACTCCATCGCGGGCCTTGCCGCTGGTGCGAGTCGCCGCCGCGTTGGCGTCGCGAACTTCCGTTTCGCGCAACTGGCGGCGAATCTCGGCCGCGGCAGCCAGCGGGCGCGGGGCCGCCATCGGGTCGGGCTCGCTGGTGTACGGATAGTCTTCTTTCTTGACCCACGGCATGGAGTCGAGCGGCAGCCGCAGACCCAGCGGCGAATCGCCGGGAACCAGATAGCAACGATCGCGGCGCAGGAACCAGTCCCCGGTCTGCCAGCGATCGCCGGAAACGTGGCGCGACACGGGCAGCACATGGCCGACAACACTGTCGAGACCCTGCTCGAACACGCGCGCCAGTCGTGCGCGCTCTACCGCGTCGCCGAGTTTCGACTTGAACGGGTCGACGTTCGCCGGCAGCCGGCGTTCGCGCCACATGTAATAGAAAGCGTCTTCGAAAGCGGCGAACACATATTCCGGCGGCAACCCCAGTCGCTCGGCGACGCCGACGAGAAATAGTCCGGCGACGCCGGCGTTGACACCACGGTCCTGCTTCTCGTCGTCGAGCAGCGCGGGGTTTTTCCAGATCGGCTCGCCGTCGCGGCGCCAGAAGCAATTGAGCGACCAGCGCGGCAGTTGTTCGCCCGGATACCACTTGCCCTGGCCGAAGTGCGACAACCCTTGCGACGCGTATTTCTTCTTGAGGCGCCCGTAGAGCTCGACCGCCAGCCGGCGCTTGTCGGGTCCCACGGCGGTGGTGTTCCACTCCGGTCCATCGGGATCGTCCACCGACACGAACGTGGGCTCGCCACCCATCGTCAGGCGCACGTCGCCCGACAGGAGCTGCGCGTCGATGGCGTGGCCCAGCTTCTCGATTTCGGTCCACTGCGCCTCGGTGTAAGGCTTGGTGACGCGCGGCGCTTCCCAGACGCGCTCCACTCCCATGCGGTGCTCGAATTCGACCTCGGCCTTGTCGACGCCGCCGGTCACGGGCGCGGCGGCGCCAGGCTCCGGCGTGCAGGCGAGCGGAATGTGACCCTCGCCCGCGAGCAGCCCGGAGGTGGGGTCGAGCCCGATCCAGCCGGCGCCCGGTAGATAGACCTCGCACCAGGCATGGAGGTCGGTGAAATCCTTCTCCGGTCCCGACGGCCCGTCGAGCGACTTCATGTCGGCGGTGAGCTGGATCAGGTAGCCGGACACGAACCGCGCCGCGAGACCCATGTGCCGCAGCAGTTGCACCAGCAGCCACGATGAGTCACGGCACGAACCGGACTTCTTGAGCAGCGTGAGCTCGGGCGTCTGCACGCCGGGCTCCATGCGGATCAGGTACTTGATGTCGTTGGCGAGCCTGGCGTTGAGCTCGACCAGAAAATCGATGGTGCGCTTGCGATCGCGCGGAATGGTGCGCAGGTATTCCTTGAACAGCGGCTCGCCGCGGAACATGACCAGGTAGGGCGCGAGGTCGCGTTTCTCCGCGCCCTGGTAGCCGAACGGAAAAGTTTCCGCGTAGGGCTCGAGGAAGAAGTCGAACGGATTGAGCACCGCCATCTCGGCGACCAGGTCGACCTCGATGCGCAACTCGCGCGTCTTGTCCGGAAACACGAACCGCGCAAGGTAGTTAGCCTCCGGGTCCTGCTGCCAGTTCACGAAGTGCTTGCCGGGGGTGACCTTGAGCGAATAGGAGAGGATGCGCGTCCGGCAGTGCGGCGCGGGCCGGAGGCGGACGATCTGCGGACCGAGCGCCACGAGCCGGTCGTAGCGATAGTGCGTGACGTGATTGAGCGCGACATGAATGGACACGCTGGCATTCTACACAGGAGGGCTGTTAGCGATGCCGCACCAATATGGCCAGAAATCAGGCCCGCGGCACCATCGGGATGCGCGCAGACTCCCGCCACGCACATTTTTGAACATGGGATTTTGGCTCTGGTATTTTTGGGTCGAGCACACCCGACAACGATGAAAACCGACTGGACGTCATACCCTTCCCCTGGATTCCACGACGAGCTCGTGGGCCCCAGCGGTGGCGCACGCGCCGCCGGGCGCCAGCTGATGCGCTATTTGACGGAAATGGATGGCGACGAGATCGCCGTGCGCCAGCAGGCCGCCGAACTGGCCATCAAGGCCATGGGCATAACGTTCACGGTTTACCACGAGCAGGACGGCTCGATCGACCGCGCCTGGCCGCTCGACATCATCCCGCGCACCATTTCACGCAAGGAATGGCAAAAGATCGAGGCCGGCCTGATTCAGCGCGCCGCCGCGCTGAACCTCTTCATCAACGATGTCTACCACGAGCAGAAATTCATCAAGGACGGGCTGATGCCCGCCTCGATCATCGCGACGTCGAAGAACTATCGCTCGGTCGTGCGGGGCATCAAGCCCCCGCTCGGCACCTGGGCGCACATCTGCGGCTCGGACCTGATTCGCGACAAGGACGGCACGGTCTACGTGCTCGAAGACAACCTGCGCGTGCCCTCGGGCGTCTCCTACATGCTCGAGAACCGCCAGGTGGTCAAGCGCGTGTTCCCCGAGTTGTTCGAGAGCGCCGCGATCCTGCCGGTGGATGATTACCCTTCGCAGCTCTACGACATGCTGAGCGCGCTCTCGCCGCGCAAGGAGACGCGGCCCGAAGTCGTGGTGCTCACGCCCGGCATCTACAACTCGGCGTATTTCGAACACGCCTATCTTGCCCGCCAGATGGGCTGCGAGCTCGTCGAGGGTCGTGACCTCGCGGTAGATAGCGACGACTGCGTGTACATGCAGACGGTGCGCGGCTGGACGCGCGTCGACGTCATCTACCGCCGTATCGACGACGACTTCCTCGACCAGGAATGCTTCCGCAAGGATTCATCGCTGGGCGTGCCCGGCCTCATGCGCGCCTGGGCCGCCGGCAAGGTGGCGCTGGCCAATGCACCGGGCGCCGGCGTCGCCGACGACAAGCTCGTCTATACGTACGTGCCGGACATGATCAAGTACTACCTGGGCGAGGACGCCATCCTGCCCAACGTGCCGTCGTGGCGCTGCGGCGAAGCGAAGCAGCTGGAACACGTGCTGGCCAACCTGGAGCAGCTCGTGGTCAAGCCGGTCGATGGCTCGGGCGGCTACGGCATGCTCATGGGCCCCATGTCCACCAAGGCCGAGCGCGCCAAGTTCGCCGACTCGCTCAAGGCGGATCCGCGCAGCTTCATCGCCCAGCCGATCATCACTCTATCTACCGTCCCGACGCTGGTGAACGACAAGCTCGAGCCGCGTCACGTGGACCTGCGGCCGTTCATCCTGAGCGGGCCGCAAACCGCCGTCACCACCGGCGGACTCACGCGCGTGGCGCTGCGCAAGGGCTCGCTGGTCGTGAATTCCTCCCAGGGCGGCGGCAGCAAGGACACCTGGATCGTGGATACGGACAATTAAATGCTCGCTCGGGTAGTGGAAAACGTCTATTGGCTCTCGCGCTACCTGGAACGCGCGGAGAACACCGCGCGCATCATCGGCGTGAACACCAATTTGCTGCTGGATCTCCCCGGCGGCATCGCGCCCGGCTGGCTGCCGCTCGTCGACATCTCCGGCAATCGCGCCGAGTTCGACGTGAAGGCGACCAAGGGCGAAGAACGCGACGTCGTCAATTTCCTCATCGCCGACAACAAGAACCCCGGCTCGATTTGCAGCTCGCTGACCGCGGCCCGCGAAAACGCGCGCACGCTGCGCGAGATCCTGCCCACCGAAGCCTGGGAGCTGCTCAACGAATTCTTCGCCGAGTTCACCCGGGACCTGGCGACCGGCATCAACAAACGCACGCGCTTCGATTTCCTCAAGCGCATCGTCATCGCTCTGCAGACCATCGCCGGCATGCTCGACGGCACGATGAACCGCAACGACGCGCACATCTTCAGCACGCTCGGCCGCAATCTCGAGCGCGCCGACATGACCAGCCGCATCGTCGACGTCCGCTCTGCCCAACTACTACCGGCCGAGACACCCGAGCTGCGGCCGTTCGAGACCGTACAGTGGATGAGCGTGTTGAAGTCGCTGTCGGGCTACCAGATGTACCGCCTGAAAATGCGCACGCGCGTGAAGCGCACCGACGTGCTCCAGTTCCTGTTGCGCGACGACCAGTTCCCACGCTCCTGCCAGTACTGCCTGACGCAGCTCGAGAGCTCGCTCACGCCGTTGCCGCGCAGCGAGGGCGTGCTCGAAGTGCTCGAGGGGGCGGCCCAGTTCATCCAGCGCGCCCCGCTCGCCACGCTCGACCAACCCGGCCTGCACGAGCTCATCGACGATATCCAGCTGCGCATTTCCAACGTGCATTCGCGGCTTGCCGAGATCTACTTTCCGTCGGGGGAAATAAGCGGGGCGCAGCGCATGTCGGGCCAGACGCAGAGCCAATCGCAATCGCAGCGACAGACTTCGTTGTCGTTCGGCGAGACGGCGAAGGCCTGATTGTAACCAGACCTTCGCCGCGCACGCGACCGGCTAGTGCGGCGATGCGTCCGCCGGAAATGAATCCCAGATCTCCAGATCGTCGACCAGTTGATGGCGCTGCCAGTCATCGCCGCCGTACATCTGCGGCAACATGATTCGTTCGATGGGCGATCCGGCGGCGAACAGGTTGCGTCCCACTGCCGCGTCACTGGTGCTGAAGTCGAGAATTTCCTGCCCGTCGATGGCGACCCACACGCGCGCGGTGCCGGTGGCGGTGCGCGCGCGGTGAAAGAATATTTCTACCTTGAACCACTGCCTGAGCGGCACCTCGGCAGTCTGATTGCAGGCTGCCCACTTGATGGTGGTGCTGTCACCTCGATCAGCCTGAATTCGCCAGCGCCAGTGTCCCGCCTGGGTGTTGTCGCAGCCGGGATGCGGCTGATTTGCATCGAAGCTCGCCGTATTCACCGCGAACAACGACAGTCGCAAACTATCGTTCGAATCCGCGGTGTGGTCGTCGTCGGTTTTGAACTGCCATGGCATCTGCCACCATCCCGAAAGGCCGTTTGGATACTGCAACCAGTAGCGAATGTAGAGGTCCGTTTGCTCGGCAAAGGTGTTCTTTGGCCGAATGATGTAGGGAATTTGTGGCTGGTGGTGATCCTGGCCCTGTTTCAGCCACTGACGGAGCACGAATGTCTGGGCGCCGCTGCCATCGTGGCCAGGCTGCGACTCGATTCTGGCATCCACGAAATCGTAGACCTCGCCAGTTGTGCTTCGCGAGATGTACTGCAGCTTTGCGCCGTCGTCGTCGTCGAGTGCAGGATCTCCGTCGCCCCACATCTTGATGGGCCACGAAAACCCGGTTGAGTCGTCGCCGCTGATGTTGGCGAAGCAGGACTTCTCAGGAATGTCCGGCCCGGAGCAGTGGATATTGGGAGCAGTAATTTCGACGGGATTTCCGTCGACCTTGTCGAAGCTGCCGCTGAATAGCTGCCGGGCGACGTTGTCGACGATGTTGGCGTCGTCGAAATGTCCATAGTCGGAACTTGCGATGACTCCAATCTTGCTATCGACAGGCAGTGTGCCCAGCGTTGCGTCCGGTGCGACCAGTTTTCCGTTGACGCGAACCGTCGCCTTCGGGCCATTCACGAACACCTGCAGCGTGAATGGAACATCTGCCTGCAGGTCGACGCCGTGATCATTCGTATTGCCGCTGGTCAGCGTTCGCGTTGGGTTGGCGCCGTCGCGCCAATCGAGCGTGAGCTCGCCATCCATGTCCACGAGCACCCGGTAATAGTGTGTCGGGTCGGTGTAACCGAACACGAGCCCCACCTTGTTGGCGGCCGCGGGATATTCGGAAAGCACCTTGACCGAGTACGTGTAGTTGGTCTGCCAGGATCTGCTGTTGAGGAACGCGATGGTCGGCTCGCCGCTCCCGGGTCCGGGAAAGAGTTGCTGATTGCGGAATGAGCCGCCGCTTGCCGACCATCCACCGTTGACCGGGGTCCAATCCGTTGGCGTGCTGGCGAAACCCTGCGTGTAATTTCCGGCTGAAAAGGCTGCTGGAGAAAGCAGGATGGCGCCAGCCACCACAGTCCGGACGAGAATCGACTTGAGTACAGGCATCATCGTCGTCACTCCCTGACAATTGGTTGAGGCGCGATGCTGACGGTCACGAGCTCCGCGTTGAAGCCGTGGAATGACCTCGATCCGGGCAGGGGTAGTTCGGCACCCGGACGAGTTCTGTCTTACGCTTGCTCGAGATGAAGCAGAAAGTCGTCGTCCTTTCCGGCTCCGGGCTTTCCGCGGAAAGCGGTCTGCCCACGTTTCGCGACGCCGCGGGGCTGTGGCGACAGCACTCGTGGCACGAGCTAGCTAGCCCGGAAGGCTGGCGCGCAAACCCCGCGCTGGTGCTCGAGTTCTACAACGAGCGGCGCGCCAAGGCATGGATTGCACAGCCGAATTCCGCGCACCGGGCCATTGCTTCGCTCGAGCGCCGGTTCGAAGTGGTCGTCGTGACACAGAATGTTGACGCACTGCACGAGCGCGCGGGTTCGACCAACGTCTTACACGTGCACGGCGAACTGGCTTTCGCGCGTGGGACGGGCGCTTCGCGCCGGCGCTACCCCATCGACGGCGCGCCGATCCATCTCGGCCAGCTCTGCGACGAGGGCTCGCAGCTGCGTCCCGACATCGTGTGGTTCGGCGAGGAAACGCAGTTCATGGAGGAAGCGCGGTCGCATATCGCCGGCGCCCACAAAGTGCTGGTGGTCGGAACTTCGCTCAGCGTCTACCCGGCGGCCTCGCTGGCCGACGCGGCACCGGCCGATGCCGAGAAAGTACTGAACTCGCTCGCCATGGGTGAAATACCCATCGGTTATGAGTTCCACGCGGGCCCCGCAACCGCGGTGATTCCCGCGGTGGCGGCTCGCTGGCTGGGCCTCACTAGATAGCCGTGCTATCTTCCGCTGCGCGCGGGAGGAGTCCGGTTTGAACAAACTAGTTGCGGCGCTCTCGGTCAGCACGGCCGTATGCGCGGCCGCCGCGCTCTATTTCCGCCATCAGCTCATCGAAGAGCGAATGGCAGTGCGCCCCGCAAGCGAATCAATGCAGGACGAATTGCTGCTCGATCTCGAGCGTTACCTTCGCCGGAAGGACCAGGAAGCCGCAAACAAGAAGCCGTGAGCGGTGTTGGCTATGCCGACGCCTTTCTGCCGCCGCGCTCGATCGACGCGTGCGTCATCTCCCGCTCGAGCAGGCACTTCGACATCTCCGCGGCGCGCGCCACCAGCTCGCGCGCGCCGGCGCGCAGGTTCTCGCTGCCCTGGACGAAGTCCATGTTTCGCTCCATCTCCTCGAACTCCCAACCGAGCGAGTGCGCGATGAACGGAAACTGCGGCAGTAGATAGCCGATCTCGCTGAAGAACCCCATCATCTGCCCGGCGACGGCCTGGATGCCATCCTGGCCGCCGGTGATGATGAACGCGGCGACCTTGTTGCGGATCAGCACTTTGTTGTTGATGGTGATCTGGTTCTGGATGCAATTCATGCGCTCGACCATCTTGTAATAGAGCGAGCTCGCGGCGCCCCAGCGGATGGGCGTGGCGATCAGCAGGATGTCGGCCCAGTGCACCGCCGCCTCGTACACCTGGTCGAGCTGATCGGTCTTGTCCATCGAGGTGACGGAGCACGGCCAGGTGCAGGCCTTCGCTGCCTTGGAGTAGTAGCCCTCGCAGTTGCGGAACTTGAGGTCGTTGAGCTTGATGAGCCTGGTCTCGGCCCCGAGCACCGCGCCCGCGTGCTCGAGCGCCACACTCAGCAGGTGTTCGGAAGTCGAGAAGCGCGGATTGCGCGCATCCATGGCGGTGGTCGAGATGCCGCCGACACGCAGCGGGCCCGGAGCGCGCTCGGTGGAACGAGTCAGCGGATGCGGCTCGTGCGGCAGATGTCCGCGCTTGCTGGTCGGCCTGGCGGTGACTAACAACCTGCCGCCTTCCTCCTTCACACCATAGCCGGGGACTTTGTCCGCTTCGTAGCCGGGCTCACCCTCGCCGGTGCAGCGATCGAACTTGTACTGGTGCCAGGGGCAGACCACGAACTCGCCGTCGAGCCGGCCCTTGCCGAGCGGCCCGCCGACGTGATTGCAGACATTCGAGATCACGCCGAACTTGCCATCCTTGAACGACACGGCAACCAGGCGCTCGCCGAGTTTGATTTCCTGCAACGGCGCGTGTTTGAAATCTTCGGCCGCGCCGACGTCGATCCAATCTGCCACCGGCTCGCTCATGTTCAACTCCCAGCAAACTCGAGACTGGCCGCAATCATATCCCCTACACTGTGTCGCCGAGGCACACGGGAGAGGCGGTGATCAGCAGCGAATTCGAGAAGATGACGATCGCGCGCGTGACCCGGCGCCTGCTGCCTTTCCTGCTGCTGCTCTACTTCATCTCTTGGCTCGATCGCGCCAATCTCACCTTTGCCGCGAAGACCATGCGTGCCGACCTCGGCATCGGTGACGCCGCGTATGGCTTCGGCGCCGGCATTTTCTATATCGGCTACGCGCTTTGCGAAGTCCCGAGCAACCTGATCCTCGCGCGTGTCGGCGCGCGATTCTGGATCGCGCGAATCATGATCACCTGGGGCCTGGTTTCCGCGGCCATGATGTTCGTGCAGGGTCCGCTGAGCTTTTACGGCATGCGTTTTTTGCTAGGCGTGGCCGAGGCCGGGTTTCTGCCCGGCATCATCTACTATCTGAGCCAGTGGTTTCCGGCGAGCGAGCGGGCGCGCGCAGTGTCGTATTTCATGACCGCCATCCCTCTGTCGATCGCGGTGGGCGCCCCCATTTCCGGTCTTCTGCTCGAGATGGATGGAATGTACGGGCTGCAAGGCTGGCAGTGGATGTATCTCCTCGAGGGACTGCCCGCCGTGATTCTCGGTGTCGTCGTTCTCGGATTTCTCACCGACTTTCCAGCGCATGCGAAGTGGCTATCCGCCGAACAGCGTGCATGGCTCACCGAGCGCATTCGCGACGAACAGGCGCAGGCGGAATCCCGCCATGGCGTTTCACTGCGCAAGGTTCTGCTCCATCCCGTGGTGTGGATGCTCGCGTTGGTCATGTTCGCCTGCCAGACCGGCAGTTACGGGCTCACGTACTGGGTCACGCAGGTACTCGACAAGGCTTCGAACCTCAGCCAGCTCAATATCATCCTGCTCACCGCCGTCCCCTACGCGGCGGCGGCTCTCGGCATGGTGCTGCTCTCGAGAAGTTCCGACCGGCGGAATGAACGTGTCTGGCACATCGTCATACCGACGATCATCGGCGCCGCCGGCTTCATCGCCACGGGATACCTGCACTCGCTGGTTCCCGCGCTCATAGCTCTCAGCATTGCCGCCATCGGCGACTACAGCACGCGCGGCCCCTTCTGGGCAGTGCCGGGAAAATTCCTCACCGGCAGCGCCGCCGCGGCCGGCATCGGTTTCATCAACTCCTTCGCTGCGATCGGCGGATTCATCGGCCCGTACGCCATTGGCCTGATGCGCCAGGCCACCGGCAATTTCGAAAGCGGCATGTTGATGCTGGCGCTGATCCTGCTCGTGGGCGCGTTGCTCATGGTGAGATTGCGAAACACCAAAGAGCTCGCGCACTGATCCTTCACACGTAGCTCAACCACCACGCGCGGCTGCGTGCCTTGAGCTCCGCCATGAATCGCACCAGCGGGTACAACAGCAACAGCACCGAGAACCACACCAGGTACACGCCCCACAGCGGCAGACCGTATCCCTTCGGATAAAAGAACGGCACGTTGAAGAAGTCACTGGCCGGGAACCCCTGCATCACGCCGCACAGCACGCTCAGGGCGTGGATCAGGAAGAAGTGCGCGATGTAGAACGCGAAGGGCGCGCGGCCAAAAGTCTGCAGCCTTTCTTTCACTTTCCCACCCCAGCATTCCGCGAAGGCGCAAAAGATCGCGGCAGGCCCGAGCGTCATCAGCAGGTAGGCGAGGCTCGGCGGATATTTCGTGGTGTTGAGGAAATCGAGCAGCGTGCCGACCGGCCCGCGCGCCTGATCCACCCAGTGGTTGGGGTCGCCGTACACATCGAGCGCACGCAGGAACAGGAACGCGAGCACCAAGGCGGCGCCCCAGGCCAGCAACGACTTGTTGCGCTCGCGCGCCGGGCGCTCGAACAACTGCGCCGCACCGAAGCCGAACAGCATCACGCCGATCCACGGTATGAGTGGATAGGAGAACACCACGAAGAACGGGCCGACCGGCCCCGTCATCTTGGCGTGCAGCGCCACCCACAACGGCGCACCGGCGGCGCCGAAAGACTCCGCCGACGGCCACACGGCGTCCAGCGCGTTGTGGCCTAACAAGATCAACGCGCCCAGCGCGAGACAGGCCTTGCGCCCGAGGAACTGGCAGGCGGCGAGCACGATCATGCCGACGCCGATGGCCCAGATCACCTGCAGCAGTACGAACGTCTTGCCGCCCAGCTGCGGACTGCCCGAGGGAGCGAAGGTGAAAGCCGTGGCAATCACGAACCACTCGACCAGCACCAGCCAGGCACCGCGCGTGAGCAGAAACTTCCCGAGCTCGGCCGGCGTCTTGCGCACCACCATGAGCCCGGCGCTGGTGCCGGCCAGGAACACGAACACCGGCGCGCAGAAATGCGTGATCCAGCGCGTGAAGAACAACGCCGCGCTCACATTGGGATCGTTCATGAAGTCCTGGGCGAGGCCCTCCATGAAAAAGTCGCGCACGTGATCGAGCGCCATGATCACGACCACCAGGCCGCGAAGCATGTCGATGGAAGTCAGGCGATAGGCGCGCTGATCGAAGGCCGGGCTTGCGACGCCGACCTGGGAAATTCCGCTGTAATGGAACAACTGCCACCTCTGGAAGGCATGAATGTGGCGTTAGTCCCTGTGGACCGCGCGGCAGTTTCATCGCTGCGCGCGGCTTTACTGATTCAATGTTCAGTTTTTCTTCATACGTAGCTCAGCCACCAGGAGCCGCTGCGTGCCTTGACGTTCGCCACCCAACGGCAGAATGGATACAGCAGCGCCACGACCAGCGCCCACACCGCGTACACCTGCGGCAGGGAAACGCCGTAATTCTTTGGGTAGAACGGCGGGAATGTCAGCAACTCACCGAGCGGAATTCCCTGCAGCGTGCCCAGCACCAGGCTGAACGCGTGCAGCAGATAGAAGTGCGCCACGTAGAACGCGAACGGCACGCGCCCGAACATCACGAACATGTCCTTGAAGAAGCCGCGCATGCGGTCGGCGAACGCGCAGAAGACTGCCGCGGGACCCAGGGTCATCGCCAGGAACTGAAGGCTCGGCGGGTATTTCGTGGTGTTCAGAAAATCGATCAACGTCGCCACGCCGCGCGCCTGCAGCTGCCAGTGGTTAGGCTCGCCATAGCCGTCGATGAATCGCAGCACGATGAAACCCGCGGTGATGGCCGAGCCCCACAGCAGCAATCCGCGGTTCCGCGCCGCCGGCTCGCGCTCGAACAGCACCGACGCGCCGAAACCCAGCAGCATCACACCGAGCCAGGGCAGCAGCGGATAGAGGAACAGGAAATGGAATGGACCGGCGACCTTCGACATCGACACGTGCAACGCCGCCCACAACGGTGGGCTGGTGTCGACGATGCTCTGGCTCACCGGCCAGTGGCCATCCAGCAGGTTGTGACCGAGCACGATCAGAAGCCCCAGCGCCAGGCAGGCCTTGCGCCCGAGCAATTGCAGCAGCGACAACAAAACCATGCTGGCGCCGATGACCCAGATCACCTGCATGAACGCCAGCGTCTTGCCGCCTAGCTGTTCGATGCCGCCGGGCGCATAGGTGGCGGCCGTCGAGACGATGAAGATCTCGACGAAGATCAGCCACAGGCCGCGCGTCAGCAGGAACCGGCTCAAGTCCGCGCGACTCTTGCGCGCCACCATGAGCCCGGCGCTGGTGCCGGCGAGAAACACGAACACGGGCGCGCAGAAATGCGTGATCCAGCGCGTGAGCGCCAGCGGCAATCCCACGTTCGGATCGTTCATGGGGTCGATCGACATGGCCGTGCTGAAAAAATCACGCGTGTGATCGATGGCCATGATCACGATGACCAGGCCACGCAGCATGTCGATGGAGGTGAGGCGATAACCGCGCGCGTCCGGAGAATTCATGGCGCGGATATTGAAACGTTGGCCCACTTTGGGCAATTGTGTCGCATGAGAATAACTATTTATGGCATTAGGAACTGCGACACCATGAAAAAGGCGCGCGCCTGGCTCGAGTCGCACTCCCTGGACCACGACTTCCACGACTACAAGATTTCGGGAATAGACCTTGGAACTCTCGAGCGATGGTCGAAGGTTGCCGGCTGGGAGGTGCTGCTCAATCGCGCCGGCACCACGTTCCGCAAGCTGCCGGATTCCGCCCGGGAAAACATCGATGAGCGCAAAGCGCTGCAGCTGATGCTCGAGCAGCCATCCATGATCAAACGGCCCGTGCTCGAGCGGGGCCGGACGCTGCTCGTCGGCTTCACGCCCGAGCGCTATTCGGCGCTTAGATAGCCCAGGCGCACCGGCTCAGCTTTCATTGCGGCAACCCGCGAAATCACGTAGATTTCGCGCCCGTTAAGATAGTCGAACCCCCCCAGGAGCGCGCTCATGCCGGTGAAATTTGCGAACGACACGGAAGCCTTTCTGGCGGTGCTTACGCTCGTCGCCGGGGCCGATCAGTCGGGCAGCCTCGAAGAACGCGACTTCCTCTTCAAACAGGTCAAAGGCCTCGCGATCTTCGGAAACCCGAGCGCTGCCGACTTCTCGAAGCTGCTCGGCAAGGTCACCGATGCGGTCTACGCAGGTCTTCCGCAGCAGGACGGTGAATTCACCGCCGCCGGAATCGACTCGCTGCTTGCCGACGCCAAGAAGACGCTGAGCCCCGATCTTCGCAAATCGCTGGTGCAGATCGCCGGCGAGCTCGGCGACAGCGACGGCGCCGACTCCCGGGAAGCCGAGCTCATCGGCAAGATCCGGCGCGCGCTCGGCTGAGTCTTGTTAGCCGGCATCAAACCGGCGCGACGTTCTTCGCCACGACCGGCGCTGCCGCGGAGCGTGGATAACGGTGCCCGTTGAGGAACGTACCCATGAACGTGTCGCGAACCAGGTAGCGATAACTCAGCAGCAGTGCCGCGCCGTTGAACGCCAGTATCAGCGACAGCTTCACCGACCAGTGCAGCGGCCAGCGCAGCATCCATGCCTGCAGCAGAGTGACGATGGGCAGGTGGATGAGATACATCCAGTACGACGCGTCCGCCAGGTATCGCCATCGCGCATTCGGCGCATTGAGATAGCGCATGCCCAAACCAATGGCCGCGAACGACCAGCACCACAGCGCAATCGTGTAGGCGCCGGCATAGGTGGCGCGCTCGACTGTCCCCAGGCTCAACGGGCCGAATATCGGCCTGATGCCCACTATGTACAGCGCGACTGTGGTACCGAGCAGCGCGCCGGCCAGGTACAACGACCAGTCGGCGGCCAGCGCGCGCAGGCAATCCTGCTGGCGATGGAAAAACCAGCCGACCAGAAAGGCGGCACCGTAAGCCAGCAACGCGGGGAAGTTAGGGAAGAAACCGAGGATGGGCGCCGGCAGGCCCATCCACTGGTGCCACCACGGACTCACGAACAGAGTTGCCGCGATCGGCGCTGCCAGCAGCAGGGGCGCCACCCGCGCCTTGACCGCGAACGCGAGCAGCCGGCCGATCGCCGCCCGCAGCGCGCCATTCGCATCCAGGCGCACGACGACCGCGCGGCCGAGCAGCATCAATCCGTAGATCACCAGCAGTAGATAGAGAAACCAGAGGTGACCCCAGGGCACCGGAGGACCCACGAGCGGGAACGGCGGCGGCATCTTCGGCGGGCCCTGGATGCCGAGCTGTCGGCCGCCCCAGACGAACGCAACGACCGTGAGCGGCATCACCAGAAAATAGAACGCTAGCAGCGGCAGTCCGATGCGCCGCAAGCGATTCTTCAACACGCCTGCCGTGCCGCGACGCTGGTGGAGCACGCGCGCGAAGAATCCCGCGATGATGAAGAACAACGACATGCGAAACACGTGGATCACGAAGAACAGGACGCCCAGGCCCGCGCTCGTCGAGGCGTCGGCGAGCGGCCAATTGACCTCGCGAAAGCCCGGCAGGTAAGACATGGTCGCGTGCAGGAAGATGCCGAGCAGCAGCGCGCCGGCGCGCACCGCGTCAAGGGAATGAAAACGATCTGATCCGGAGATATTCACTGCACCTCACCTACCCACATGTGTGGTTTAGTCTATGACTGTTGTAGTAGTATTTGCAACGCTTCGCGGACTGGACGAACTCGTCGGTGATCAGGCTTTCAACCTGTCGTTGATGTACTCGAGCCGCGCGCGGCGCCGTTTCGTGCGCCTCGTCAGCACCAGGTTCCACACCAGCACCCCGACGACGTAGACGCTGCTGACGGCCGCGCCGGCCAGGCCGAGCGATGAGATGGCATGGAAATGCAACAGCTGCATGGACGTCGCCATCACGATCGCGAACAATGCAACGAAATTCAAAGCCCGTCCCAATCGCAACTGCCCGTCTATCCAGTCTTCACGGGCGATGGATTCTTTCAACGAATGCAGCAGGTCGCGTGCGCCGGAAGGCGCCGGCTCGCGCCGCATGCGCACGGCGAGCAAGGTGCAGACTCCGCCGAAGATCGCGATAACCGCTCCCAACACGGTGAACGGCGTGAAGAAATAGAGCCACGATGCGGCGCCTGCGGCGACACACAGCCCCGCTATTTCCGCGATCAGCACGCCAAGCAACTGCAGGCGCTCGCGCCGGACATGTTGCTCGATTTCGTCGATGGAGATGCCGGCCCCGTCGGCTTGCCAGAGCTTCGCAAGATCGTTCCAGTCGGTCGCGGGCATTTCGTTCATGGTTTTGCTCCGAACAAGGCGCGCAGCATCTCGCGCGCGCGAGTGCCGCGAATCGCCACGGCGTTCGCCGTGATGCCGAGCGTCTCGGCGACCTCCGCCGGTGTGAATCCTTCGAGCATCAGCACGGCCACTTCGCGATAGGCGAGCGGCAGCGTACGCACCAGCGCGATCAGGCGATGGGCGTCATCGCGCTGGATCGCGATCTCTTCGGGCGAAGGACCGCCTGCGGGAAACTCGTCGGCGAGATCGGTGAACGGCGGCTGGCGCACTGCGCGACTGATGTGCGTAGCGATGCGGTGATGCGCGATCCGCGCAACGTAGGTACGTTCCGCACATTGATGACGGAACGCGGGCCACGCGCGCCAGATCGCCACGAGAATGTCCTGCGCGAGATCGCGCGCCACTTCGGGATTGGCCTCGTGGCTCGCGGCCAGGCGCCGCGCGAACGCGGAGTGATCGCGCAGGATCCTTTCGAGGCTTGGGTCGTCGCCGGGCATTCGGGAGCCATAGTCTCCGAACACACGAAAGCATTTCAAAATAAGCGCATGAAAAAGGCGCCGCCCGAATTCCTCCAGGCGGCGCCCCGTTCAAATGGAGACCGGCGTCTCCAATCCCCCCTCTTGTTAGAACCCGTACTTCGCCGTCACCGCCCAGAAGCTCCCGGGCAGGTCGTAGGTGCCCGCGTCGTAGCCATTGAGCGAGCAGGTGTAGCAGACCGGCGGATCCTCACCGAAGATGTTGTTGACCCCGAGCGCCAGCTTGAAGTTGTCGACACCAAACGCCTTGCTCCAGGCCACCTGCGCATCGTTGTAGATGGTCGCGCCCAGCGAATGCTGGGCCTGCCCGGCGTCGCAACCCGGCACGTCGGGCGTCAGGGCATTGCCGCAGAATTCATCGACCGCGGCGATGTAGCGGGTCGAGAAGCTGACTTGCCAGGGACCTTTGTCCCAACCGAGCTGCAGGTTCGCCTGCAGCTTCGGGATGGCGCTGTCACTCACCTCGATTCCCACGGTTCGCTGCGAAACGATGCCGTCGGTGTCGGTGGCGACGAAGTCGTTGACGCGCGTCGCCTGCAGGCCGGCGCTCAACCGGCCCCAGGACAGCTCGCCGCCCGCCCAGTCGACCTTGAAGTCGAAGCCGTCGGTCTCGAGGGTCCCCAGGTTGTCGAGGAAGTTGTTAGGTGGATTCAGATCGCCGCTGGCTCCGCGCGTGAACGCCGAGCACAAGGTTGCATCCGTGCCGCCCACGGAGAGACAGGCGCCGAGCAGCGCGGCGATGTCGCGGGCCTGGATGCCATTGTCGATCTGGTGGTTGTAGTACGTCAGCTCGAAGGTCAGGCGGTCGGTGCCGCTGCCCTCCGCCCAGGTGGCGTTGTGCACCAGGCCGATGGTGTAGCTGTCCGACTTCTCGGGCTGCAGCTCGGCATTACCGCCGGTAAACGTGGTGATCTGGGTGTTGGCCTGGCGGAACTGGTTAGGCACTCCCTGTGCGCGACAGGCGGTTTCGAGCGGCGTCGTGTTCAGGCCGTCGGCATCGTTGACGATGCGCGCGCCGCCGGTCGGCCCGCAGGGATCCACGAGCGTGGCGCCGAACTGCGTCAGACCGAACAATTCGCCGAGGTTCGGTGCGCGGAATCCCTTCGAATAAGTGCCGCGCACCGCGAACGCTTCGATGGGCTGCCAGCGCAGACCCACTTTGCCGGTGGTTTCATCGCCGAAAGTGGAGTAGTCGGACCAACGCACCGCGGCGCTCGCGTCGAGAGTTTCCAGCAATGGCAGGCTG
This sequence comes from Steroidobacteraceae bacterium, assembly GCA_035995425.1. Taxonomy (GTDB): domain Bacteria; phylum Pseudomonadota; class Gammaproteobacteria; order Steroidobacterales; family Steroidobacteraceae; genus CADEED01. The sequence continues at coordinate 28,563 of DASYKM010000163.1, read as the reverse complement.
AACTCGGCATACAACTCATTGACGTCGTAGGAGGCGGATACCGGTGAGGCAAAGGAGTCCTGTGATTCGCCGGTCTGGCGCAAAGGATCCGGCAGGAACTCGCCCACGTATTTGCGGTGTTCCGCGCCCACCGCGAACCCCGCGGCGCGTGGACCAATGTTGAACAGGTCGCCGGTGACGTTGGCCGATACGAGTTGCAGTGTCTGCTCGCTCGAGTCGATCTGCGTGGTGCGGATGTAGTCGATCATCGCCTGCGTGAACGGCCGGCCCTGCCCGCCAAACAAGTCGAGCGGTGTGCAGTTGGGAATCTGCGCGCATACCGCCGGATCGCCGAGCGCGATCTTCAGGCGTCCAACGTTGTAGCCGTTGCGGAATACCTGGTCGGCGTTGTTCTCGGAACTGACGAAGTTCAGATCCCACTTGTAGCGGCTGTCGGACCCGAAATGACCCTCGAGGCCCATGTTGATGTACCAGGTGTCGACGTCCTGTTCGAACAGGCGCGGTCCGACTTCGACCGGACGGCGCGTCACGCGGCCGAAATTGCTGCTGGCGTCGAGGTCGATGCCAAACGGATTGAAGGGATTCAACCTGGAGATCGAAATCGTATCCGCCAGGCCGCCGGTGCCCGCGGACGGGCCGACGAAAATGGGTTCGGGCGCCGCGCGATTGGTGGACTGACGATTGTTGAACAGCCCCTTCGCATAGACGCTCACGCTGTCGTTGAGATCGAAACTCACGCGCGCGAACATCGATTTGCGTGTCGAGGGCGTGAGCAGCAGGTTGTAAGGCGCGTAGTTGAAGCGATCCGGATCGCCGAAGGCGTGATACGACCCAGCCGTGGGATTGGCGGGATTCCATACCGGCGTCGTGGTGCCGCCGTTGAGCACGAGATCGTAGAAGTTTGCAGGCGCATTGCACGCGCCGGTCGTGTTGTTGGGACGAGCCGGATCACAAAAGACGAAACGCCCCTGCTCGATGCCCGAGCTGCCGGCCGCGATGCCCGCGCGCGGCTCCGGGAAAGACGACTGTTCCCAGTCGCCCGAATCGATCTGTTCCTGGTCGAAGTAGCTCGCCACGAAGAGCCCGTGGAATTTTTCGCCGCTGCCGCCGAGCGTGATGCTGGCGTCGGTGGTCGGACCGCCGAGCTCGAACTCGCCGCGATAGGCATTGAGCTCGACTCCCTCGAAATTCTTTCGCGTAATGATGTTGACCACGCCCGCGATGGCATCCGAACCATAGATGGCCGATGCGCCGTCTTCGAGCACTTCGATGCGCTCGATGATGCTCATGGGGATGGTGTTGAGATCCGCGGCACCGGAGACACCGGACGCGGAGGATTCATTCACCCAGCGAATGCCGTCGACGAGCACCAGCACGCGTTTGCTGCCGAGGTTGCGCAGGTCCACCTGCGCGGAGCCGGCGCCGATGCCGCCGCCGTCGGCCGGATAACCGAAATTGCCGGAGGAGTTGAACTTGGTGTTCAGCGCCTTGCCGCCGGCGGTCACTTGCTGCAGAAGGTCGCCGATGCTGGCGAGACCGGTGCGGTCGATATCGGCGCGATCGAGGATGGAGACGGGTTGCTGCGAATTGGCGCTCGACTGGACGATGCGCGAACCGGTGACCACGACCTCTTGCAGGCCTTGATCTTCGGATTTGGTTTCCTGTGCGACCGCAGTGGTGGCGGCCAGGATCGATGGGAGCAGAACCTGCAACGCATGCCGATTGTTGGTGGGCTTTTTCATGCTGGACCTTCCATGTAGTTGGATCGCCGTCCCCTCCTTCGGCGAAGTGTTCGGATAAATACGCCTCACGGCGACAAAAGAAAAGCCCCGCTGTGGTGAATCTGCGACCAGCAGCGCCGGGATTGCGCCAGCCTGACGGTCGCTTTGTAGTTATTACACAACGCCGGAGCTGGGCCCCGAAACCGTGGCAGTTTCGAGCCAGGCATTCAAGCGACGCGAACACTTTTCCCCGCGATCGGCGGCCCGAACCGACTTGCGGCGCAGGGTCGCACTCGCTGGATAATCCGGCATGAAAAACAAATGGCGCGAGCTCATCGCCTGGTCTGGTCTCTCACTGGTTGGCGTAATCGCGGCTGGCGCGCTCGCGACGCCCGCGCACGCCGACGATGGCCGCTTCTACGGCATGCTGCGTTCGCGCGATCTCACACCTTTCGGATTCCTGCGCCTGGACATGCGGCCCGCCCACGCCGTCAGCATCGAGCCGCACACCTTCGCGTTCGAAGCGGAGCTCGGCTACCAGAACACCTGGGCGCTAAGCCGCAACGTGGAGAAATATCTCACCTCGCTCGAAGCTTCGGGTCGGCGCGAAATCGGTCCGGCGGAGATCGATGCCATCCGCAATCTTCCCGGCGAGAATTACCTGCTCGATCTCGAGTCGGCCACGCTCGACTTGACCATGCACTACAAGCTCTCGAGCCAGTGGAGCGTCTACGTCATCGCCACCGCCGTGTCGTATCAAGGCGGCTTCATGGACTGGGGCATCGAAAAATTTCACGACGCGCTCGGCTTCAGCACGTTTGGCCGCCACGCCATCGCGCGCAACGGCACTCACCTGATCTATGACCTGAAGAACACGCAGGTGGTGCTGTCCGAACCGCCGAAGAGCCCGGGATTCCTCGATCCCACCTTCGGCCTGCGCTATGTCGGCATCAAACTACCAGGCAAATGGCAGATGTCGGTGGAGACCGCCGTCAAGGTGCCGCTCGATGGCGAGCGGCCGCTGCTCTCGACCGGACGCACCGACTACGGCCTGCAGACCTCGGTCCGCCGGCTCGGCGAACGCAACGCGCTGCACGTGGATTTAGCCGCGGTGTACTACGCGGGCGAAGACCTGCCATCGCCGCACGACGCACAGGTGGTTCCCACGATCGTCGTGGGCTGGGAGCGGCAGATGACCGCGCGCACCAACCTCAACCTGCAGGGCTACGCGAGCAAGAGCGTGTACCGGCGCGCGCAGACCGATCTCGATGAGCTGCTGAGCGACAAGTACCAGCTGAGTCTTGGTTTCCGCCACCGCTTCGACTGCTGCGTGGTGTCATTCGCGGCAACCGAGAATCTTCAGAATCTCAACAACACACCCGACGTCGGCTTCCAGATGGGATTCGCCTGGGTGCCGCGCATGAAGTAGCGGTGCCGGGAAGGGGTTCTCGGGGTTACACACAGGCCGCGCTTTGCACGAATGCCGGTTCAACCCCGAGAACCCCTTCCCGGTACCACTCAACCAGCGCTGCGCGATTCGAAGTCTTCGTCCTCGCACTCGGCGCGTGCGCGCAACGCGGTGGTGATGGTGGTGTCGCCCGCGGTGAGCATCGCGGTGGCGTTGAATTCCACGATCCACGCCAGGCACTTGTCCGCCGGCAACGCGCGGCTGTAGCGGTAGCCCTGCGCATAGTCGTAACCCGCGGCCGCGAGGAACTGCGCGTCCCATTCGGTCTCGACACCTTCGGCGACCAGCTCGAGCTTCAGCGCGTGCGCCATCTGCGCGGTCGACTCCACGATGATGCGGTCGTCGGTGTTGTTGCGCATGCCCATGACGAAGGACTTGTCGAGCTTGAGCGAGTGCACCGGCAGATCGCGCAGGTAGCCGAGCGACGAATAGCCGGTACCGAAGTCGTCGATGGATATGAGCGTGCCCAGCTTGTCGATCTCCTGCACGACGCGCAACGCGCGCGCCGGGTCGAGCATCATGGCGCTCTCGGTGATCTCCAGCTCGAGCGAGGCGGCCGACACGCCGGACTCCTCTAACAACTCGCGCAGCCGCGCCGGAAAGGCCGTGTCCTGCAGCAGGCGTGCCGAGAGATTCACCGCGATGCGCACGTGCACGCCGCGCTCACGCCAGGCGCGAATCTGCCTGAGCGCGCCGCGCAGCGTGTACTCGGTCAACGGCCGGATCAGATCCGTGGCCTCGGCAATGGCGATGAATTCGTCGGGCCCAATCGCGCCCTGCGTCGGATGGAACCAGCGCAGCAGCGCTTCGGCGCTGTCCACCATGCCGCTGCGCAGATTCACCTGCGGCTGGAAATGCAGCTCGAGCGCGTTGTTGGCGATGGCCGAACGCAGCTCACCGCCGATCGCGAGCTTGCGCACGGTGTTCTCGTCGTACGCCGCGTCGTAGTACTCGTAAGGTGCGCCGCGGCGCTTCGCCACGTACATGGCCACGTCCGCGTGCCGCAGCAGCGTCTGCGCATCGCTCGCGTCCTGTGGAAAGCGTGCGATGCCGATGCTGACGCCGATTTCGATGGATATCCCCGCGACGTCGATGGGCTTGCGCAGGCAGTCCGTGAGCAGTTGCGAGGCGCTGGCTATCACTTCGTTGTCTTCGGGCTGGTCGAGCACGACGGTGAACTCATCGCCGCCGATGCGCGCGATGAGGCCGCGATTGCCCAGCGCCTGCTGGAAACGCTGCGCGACGTCGCACAACACGCGGTCACCGATGTTGTGGCCGAGCGTGTCGTTGACCTCCTTGAAGCGGCACAGGTCCAGCATCAGGAGCGCGATCGACGGCGCCGGTCCGGTGGACAGCGAATATTCGAGGTGCGTGAGCAGTGCCGCGCGGTTCGGCAGACCGGTCAGTGAATCGTGCGTGGCCTGATGTTGCAGCCGGCGATGCTGAGCGCGCCGCTCGCGGATGTCGCGCACGATGGCGGTATACAGCCGCTCGGTGTTGAGCCGCACGCGGCTCACGGAAATCTCCACGGGAAACACGTCACCCTCGAGCGTACGCGCGTCGCACTCGCGGATGACGCCATGCAGCGCGCCGAGCCGCGCGCCAGCGCCGTCGCCGGCCAGCAACGTGATGAACTTGGCGATGGGTTCATCGACGAGCTCGTAAGTGGCACAACCGAACAACCGCGACGCGGCGGGATTGGCGGTCTTGATGATGCCGGCTTCGTCGATACACACGATGCAATCCGTGGACGACTGCACCACGCTCTTGAGGAGCGCGTCGCGGCGGCGCATGCCGAGAGCGTAGGAAAGAGCGCGCCAGGTCTGCGTCTCGAGCGAGCGCACCGTGGCCGCCACGAACAGGATGCTCACCAGGAGAATGGGCGCGGCCGTGTCCAGCAGCAGTCGGTCGTAAACGAAGGCGAGCACCGAGAGAGTGGCGATTCCCGCGACCGAGAGCACGAGCGCCGCCATGTTGCGCAGCCAGCGAGCCCCTCTCTTGCCAGCGTAGAGGAGCGCCGCCAGCGCCGCCCATAACCCCAACAGCGCGAACGATGCCCAGGCCGAGGGAGCACGCGGCGCACCTTGATTCACGGTCTCCGCCGCCAGCGCCTGCACGACGATGCCCGGCAAGGAGCGATACACGGGCACCGCCAGCATGTCGCCGAGCTCGAGCGCGGTGCCGCCGACGAACACCGTCTTGCCGGCCAGCGCCTCACGCGGCACGCGGCCATCCAGCAAATCGACGTACGAGAAATAGGAGAAAGAGCTGGGGGAAATCGAAAAGTCGATGGGCACGTCCTGGCTTTCGGGCAACTGGCGGCGCGGGTCGATCACGCTCGGCAGATATTCGCCATCGATCTGCCAGGAATTGCGCCAATTGCGGACGAGTCCATCCGGACCAAGTTCGGCGTTGACCACGGCGCGTTCGGTGCGGAGCGCGAATCGCGGCAGCGGGCTGCTGATCACGCGCGTCGGATCGGCACCGCTGGCGTTCTGAAAGAACACCGGCAGCATCACCGGATAGTCGCGCGGCTTGATCAGCGCGCCTTCGAGCACCGCGTCTTCGAGCCCCTTAGACGGCGAGCTGAAATCGATGTCGAGGAATACGCTGCGCGGCGCGGCGCGCGTGAGCTGGCCGATGAGGTCGGCGTGGTGGCTGCGCGGCCACGGCCACTGATCGAGCGCCGCGAGACTGGCGGCGTCGATGCCGACGATGACCACGTCCGAATGAACTTCACGCGTCAACAAGCTGGCGCGCAGGTCGGAGGCCGCATTCTCCAAAGGCCGCAACTGGTGCGTGGCATGCAGGCCCCACACCAGCGCGAAAGCGGCCAGTGCGATCAACCACCAGCCGTGACGACGGCCGAAGCGGATCATTTCTTACGTCGACGCAGCAGGCCGTCGAGTAATCCGCCGACATCGACCACCGGCGGCGGGGTCGCTGTATCGGAAGGCTTTGAGTCCGTGTCTTTGAGACCAAGATCGACGCTGAGCCCGAGATCCGTGCCCGCCACGTTCAGACCGAGGTCGACGGTGCCGGCGGACACGTCGACCGCGGCGGTAGCACCAACGTCCACCACGGCGACCGGCGCGCTCGCTCCGAGATCGACTCCCGCGGCCACAGTTCCCGCGCCCACGTCAACGGCAGCAGTCGCACCGACGTCGGTAGTTAGTGGCCCGGCGTCGACGCTGGTGGCAGCGACCGTATCGACGGTACCCGCGCCGACATCCACGCCGGCGCCGGCGCCCACATCCACGGCCACCGGGCCGGCGTCGACCGCAGTGCTGGTGGATACGTCAAGCGCGCCGCCACCCAGATTCACGGCCGCGCCGGTGTCGACGGCGATCGGACCCGCGCTCACATTCGTGCTCGTGGAAACGTCGAGCGAACCGCCACCAAGATTGACCGCGGCGCCGGTGTCGACGGAAATCGGTCCCGCGCTCACATTCGTGCTCGTGGAAACGTCGAGCGATCCACCACCGAGATTGACGGTGGCTCCGGTGTCTACGGAAACCGGACCTGCGCCCACGTTCGCGCCGGCGGACACGTCGATCGAGCCACCACCGACGTTCACGGCAGCGCCAGCGTCAACAGAAATTGGCCCCGCGCTTACGTTCGCGCTGGTGGACAGGTCAACCGCCCCGCCACCGACGTTCACGGCGGCGCCCGCGTCGACTGCAATCGGACCCGCGCTCACATTCGCGCCGGTCGACACATCGACCGAACCACCGCCTACATTTGCGGCGGCGCCCGCGTCGACAGCAATGCTACCGCCGTCCACGCGCGCGCCTGCGGCGACATCGACGCCATTGGTGCCGGCATTGACCGCGGCATTCGCGTTGACATCGATGGCGCTGGCAACACTCGCAACGGCGTTCACTCCCACGTCCGCGGCGCCGGTGCCGACAGAAGCGCTCGCGCCCACCGCGGCGCCGGTGTTATTGACGGTATCCACGACTCCCGGGACCGCGGCACCAAGGCCGGCACCGCGATCGACCAGCAGCGTTGCACCGCCTTCGTTGGGCGGTGGCACACGCGGCCCGGCCGGGCTCGGTGTTGCATTGCTACCGCTGCCCTGCTGGCGCGGACCCGTGGGTGGCGCCTTGGCGCCGTCCATCTTGATGACGCTGATCGACTTGTCGCCGCGCTTGCGCGACGCAATCTCGCCCGCCTTGAGGTCGACGACGTCACTGTCGTCGGTGGCGCGCACTTCGAGCAATCCTTCGAACAGGGATATCGTCGTCGCCTCGTCGAGCGCCGCCACATTGAACTGGGTGCCCTTGATGACCCCGACCAGGTACGGCGTCTCGACGCGCAGCTTGCGGCCTTCGCGTTTGCCGATGCTGTAGAACGCGTTGCCGCGCGGCTGCACGATGCGATCGATGGGACCGCCGCGCCTCTCGAGCGCCGGGAATTCGAGCAAGGTTTCCGGGCCGACGCTCACGCTGGTCGCGCCCTGCTTGAGCTCGATGTTGCCGTCGCGGCCGGTGCGGATGCTGGCAGGCAATTCGAGCACGCCGCCGGCACGCAGGTTGCGCTCGGCGCCGTTCATGGTGACGTGGACTTCGCCCTTCAGGCTCACCACGATGATGTCACCCGAATCGATGGCCAGCGCCGCGGGCGCGGCCAGCAATGCCGCCAACGCGAGCCAGAGCGCGGCCATAAAGCTAACTACCGGCTTCGCGCCGGCGGCGTTTTTCTTGTTGTACGACATAACCCAAAACCCCTTCATCGATTTCGCGGAATCGTACTAAGAGAACTCCCGTCACAATGTGAGTCGCTTCTCATCATCGCGCGCGCTCATCGGAGAAAATGCGCGCCGTCAATTCGCAGGCCGGGGAAATGCGCGTGCAAATAACAATAACTGGCGACGCAGCCGACTTCACACCGAGGCGTGGCATGCCGCGCGGCATGCTTGTCATAATTGCCACGGGCATATTCAGCCTGTTCGGCCGCGGCGCATTCGCCGCCGAGTCCCGCTCTCTAACTACCGCACCGAAGCCGGCACCGCTCGCGGCCGCGGCCATTCCCACGCTCACGACCGTGGTCGTCAACGGCTCGACGGCCTACTCCGCGCCGCAGCTGTTCGCCGCGTATCGCGACCAGCTCGGACAGCCGGTGTCGCGCGACGGCGCGCGCGCCATCCTCGCCGCGCTGACCGAGCTCTACGTGCACGACGGTTTCATACGCCCCGAATTCACGCTCGATGACGCGCTCACCGGGCGTGGCGTGCTGCGCGTGCAGGTGCACGAAGCGCAGGTCACGAACGTGGTTTACGAAGGCGACGGCGGCAAGTTCCGCGACGCGCTGGACGAAATCGGCACGCGCCTGGAAAACACCCGGCCGCTGCGCAAGGACGACGTGCCGCAGGCGCTGCGCGCCATGCGACAGATCGCCGGCCTCGCGGTCACCGCCACCACGCGTCGCGATAGCAGGGTTCGCAATGCCTTCGAGCTCGTGGTGAAGTCCGAATTCTCCCCGGTCGATGGCGTGGTGCGCATGAACAATCGTGGCACCGACCAGGTCGGGCCGGTCTTCGTGTTAGGCCAGGTGTTCGCCAACGGCCTGCTCGGCGGCCAGGAGAAGATCGGACTGATCTTCGCGGCCGCGACCGACCACGATGAATACCTGGGCGGCGGTCTGTACGTCGACACCGCGCTTGGCGACAGCGGCACGCGCGGCAACGCGCTGCTGTTCCGCTCGCACTCGGCACCCAATGAAGCGCCGGTAAATCTTGCCGATGAATACACGCGCGAACGCGTTACCTTCCGCGTCTCGCGCCCGTTGCGCCAGGATTCGAAGCTCTCACTGACGGCCAGCGGCTCGCTCGAAGCCGACGATCTCTCGATCGACCGCGAGGGCACGTCCATTCGCGAAGACCGCCTGCGTATCATCGAGGCAGCGCTGCGCGCCGGCTGGCTCGCGGGCGCGACGCAGTTGAGCGCCAACCTGCAACTGCGGCATGGCCTCAATGGTCTCGGCAGCGGACTGCAGGCCCCGGATCTCGTCGATGACGTGCGCCGCGTGGATTTCTTCGTGACCCAGATGCAGGGCAGCGCGTACCGACGCTTCGCCGATCGCTGGTCGCTGCGGTTCGACGCATTTGCGCAGTACTCCGGTCACGTCCTGCCCGACAGCGAGCGCTTCAAGATCGGCGGCGATCGCCTTGGGCGCGGCTTCGAGGTCGCCGAGATCGCGGGCGACCGTGGACTCGGCGGCAAACTCGAGTTGCGCCGCGACCTGCTGAATACCGAGACATTCATCGGCCGGCTTTCGGCCTATGGGTTCTATGACTTCGGTGCCGCATGGAAGCAGGACCGGCCGGGCAGCGAATCGGCGGCCACCGCCGGGACCGGCATTGCGATTCAAGGTGGCGCGCTCACCGGTTACCTCGAGGTGGCGTCGCCGCTCACCGGTCCCGACATCGAAGGCACGCGCAAGACTTCGGTGTTCGCCGAGCTCAGCTACAGGTTCTAAATATCCGTGCGCATTCGACGCATGGATATTGCCATTTCGGCGGGCTATAACGTTGCCCTCCAAACAACAACGAATCGGGGACCTGGCAATGCCTATCTCATATAAAGAAGAGTCGCTCGACGGTGCGGGCGGCCTCAAGATCTTCACGCGCTCGTGGCGCCCCGAAGGCAAGGCGCGCGGCGTCATGGTGCTGTCGCACGGCTTCAACTCGCACGGTGGCTATTACCTGTGGGCCGCGGAACAGTTGTTAGCCAGCGGGCTCGCGGTGTACGCGCTCGACTATCGCGGCCGCGGCAAGTCCGACGGCGAACGCTACTACGTCGACAAGTTTTCCGAGTACCAGGGCGACCTCGACATGACGGTGAAACTCGCGCGTTCACGCGAACCCGGGCTGCCGATTTTCATCCTCGGGCACAGCGCCGGCGGCGTGATCGCCTGCAACTACGTGCTCGACAACCAGGCGGACATCGCCGGTCTCATCTGCGAGAGCTTTGCCTACCAGGTGCCCGCGCCGGACTTCGCCTTGTCGGTGCTCAAAGGGCTCTCGCACCTGGCGCCGCACGCGCACGTGCTCAAGCTCAAGAAGGAAGATTTCTCGCGCGATCCGAAGGTGGTCAAGGCGCTCCTCGACGACCCGCTGCTCGCCGACGAAGTGCAGCCCACCAAGACCGTCGCCGAGATGGTGCGCGCCGACGAACGCCTGAAGCGCGACTTCAAGCAGTTCACGCTGCCGTTGCTCATCATCCATGGCACCAAGGACACCGTGACGCGTCCCGAGGGCAGCAAGGAGTTCTTCGCGAATGCCAGCTCGAAGGACAAGACGCTGAAACTCTACGACGGCTATTTCCACGATCCGCTCAATGACATCGGCAAGGAAGCGGTGATGGACGACATCCGCGGCTGGATCGCCGCGCACTTGTAAGAAAGTGCTGCTCGAGCGCATCGACCCGCTCGATCGCGTGCTCGAAAAGCACGCGGTCGAGTTGGGTGGCGACTTCGAGGCGTATCGCAATCACACCTATCGGCTGGTGAATTTCTGCGTGGCGCTCGAGCCTTGCGCCGACGTCACCCTCGAGAAGGTGGCGCTCGCGGCTGCGTTTCACGACCTCGGAATTTGGACCGCGCATACCTTTGACTATCTCGCACCGTCGATCGAGCTTGCCTGCGAGCATCTGACGTGTGCGGGACACGGCGATTGGCGCGACACTGTGGCCGGAATGATCCGTGAGCATCACAAGATCAGGCGTTTTCGCGGCGGGCCCACGCTGATAGAGCCGTTTCGCCGCGCCGACTGGATAGACGTGTCGCTCGGCGCACTGTCTTTCGGTTTGCCGCGTGCACACATTGGCGAGATCCGCGCGAAATGGCCGAACGCGGGATTTCACCGGCGGCTCGCGCAGCTCACATTCCAGCGCTGGCGAACGCATCCGCTGAGTCCGATCCCGGTGCTCAAGTGGTGAAGATGCTGCTGCTGGCAGCGGCGTTGGCGTCGTGTGGCGCAGTGCATGCACAGGACGCGGCAACCGTCGAGCGAAGCGCGACGCTCAAGTCGATGTTTCCAGAGCAAACCGCCAATCAGCTCGCCGTCACGCTCGATCCCGATACCGTGGTCCGGTTTCGAATCCGCGTACCGAAGGCCGATCCACCGGGCGGCATCCTGGTGTTCGTCAAGCCCGTGGATTCAGGCGACTTGCCGAAAGACTGGGCGACAATCCTCGATCGCAAGAATCTCATCTGGATAGCCGCCGACGATTTCGGCAACCGGCGCCCGAGCGCGCAACGTGTGCTGGTGGCGCTCATGGCGCTGAAACTCGTGCAGAACACACAGGCGTTCGACGCGAAGCGGGTTTATGTCGGCGGCATGTCGGGTGGCGGCCGCATCGCGAGCACCATCATGACGCGCTTTCCGCAGCGCTTTGCCGGTGCGCTGTACATCGTCGGGGCGGATCCGTGGACCGAAGCCGAACAACCCCTGATTCCGCGCATCGCCAGGAATCGTTACGTGTTCGTCACCGGGTCCCGCGATTTCAATCAGGGCGAGATGAAGCGCTTGTTCGCGAAATATCAAGCAGCGGGCATGACCCAGGCGATGCTCATGGATCTGCCTGGCTTCGGCCACGAATATCCGGACGCCGAACAATTCGGCAAGGCCATCGATTTTCTCGACGCGCGTCAGGCGGCGCGCTGAACCAGGCGCTTGATGGCGAGCGCTATCAGGATCGCGGCGAGCAATCCGAGACTCGGATAGAGCTGCTCCTTCATTCCGGGAATGAAGGCCATCGATGACATCACGACCAGGATGGCGAGCGCCGCCACTCCGGCGACGATGTCCGCGGTTTTCTTCGGGCCGGAGTTTTTTTCCGCTTCCGGCGTGTATGGGAAGCGGTAATGCGCCAGGGCCACGAAGCAATAGACGATGAGCATGATCGCGCCGGACGCATTGATCAGCTTCGTGAACAGGTTCGCGATGTGTTCGTTGTCAGAGCCGACATTGAGAAACATGGAGATGAAGCCGAACGCGCTGCCTAACAGGATCGCGCGCGCCGGAACCTGGCGCGAATTGACGGCCGTGAGCCAACGCGGCGCGTCGCCCTTGTCGGCCATGGCGAACATCGTGCGCGCGGTGACGTAGACGCCGGAGTTCAGGCACGACAGGACCGCGGTCAGCACGATGCAGTCCATTATTGTTTTCGCACCGGGAATGCCGATGTGCTGCAGCACCATGGAAAAGGTGGAATCTCCGGACTTGAACGCGTTCCAGGGCAGCACGCAGACGATGAGGAAAATCGCCAGCACGTAGAAAAGCAGGATGCGCACCACGACGCTCGCGGCCAGGCGCGACATGGTCTTGCCCGATTCCGCCGATTCGGCTGCCGCGACCGTGATGATCTCCGCGCCGCACATGGAGAAGATGACCGTGGTCACGCCGGTGAAGACCGTCGGATAGCCGTGCGGCGCGAATCCTCCCTGCGAGGTCAGGTTGGAGAATCCCGGGCTTTCGTGCCCGCCGACTCCGAGCAACCACGACGCGAGCACGACGATGAAAACGATGATCGCCGCGACCTTGATGGACGCGAACCAGAACTCGAACTCGCCATAGGATCGCGCGGAGGTGAGGTTGACGAGCGTGAGCACGGCCATCAGCCCAAGGCCGATCTGCCAGACCTCGAACATCGGCAGCCAGCCATGCACGATCTTCGCGCCGGCGATCGCTTCGATGCCAACGACGATCACCCAGAAGTACCAGTACATCCAGCCACTGATGAAACCCGCGCTCGGACCGAGCGCGACGCGCACGTATTCGGTGAAGGCGCCGAGCCCGGGCTGGTCGAGCGCCATGCGCGCCAGGATCTTGATGACCATGAACACGACGATGCCGGCGAAGATATAACTGAGAACGACCGCGGGTCCGATGGTGGAGATCGCCGTGCTGCTGCCGACGAACACGCCGGCACCGATGATGCCGCCGATGGAGATCATCGCCAGGTGGCGCGCGCGCAGGGATTTGGAAAGTTTCGAGGAAGCCGGTAAAGACACGTCGGTAGCGTTCAAGATGTTGGCTCTTGTTGTCGGCCGGAAGATCGGCCGCACCATACGCCTGAACTTGTTGGAGTTACAGAAGGTCGGAGGGTTTATGGCTCGCGTGCTGTTTGCATTACTGCTGCTGTGTGCGCCGATCGCGGCTCTGGCGGCCGACGACCTGAAGGTCTCGCAGCTCGAATCCGATGTGCGGGACCTCAAGCGCCAGGTGCAGGGATTGTCGAGACAGATCGATGAGCTGAGATCCGAGCTCAGTCGCGGCGGCGACCGACCGAAGTCCACGCCGCTGCCGAACACTCCCGTAGCGAGCACGGACGCCTGGCTTGACGCGCCCAAGTGGCAGCGCGTGCGTCCCGGCATGAGCGAGCTGGAAGTCATCGGCTTGCTGGGGCCACCTACTTCGATGCGCGGTGACAAAGCCGAGCGCGTTCTGCTGTACGCAATGGAAATCGGCTCCTCTGGATTCCTGGGCGGTAGCGTGCGACTGCGCGATGGGCTCGTCGTCGAGGTACAGAAGCCCGCGCTGCAATAGGCGCAACCGATGTCGATTTGAGGGTTCTTCGTTCGACCAATCAGTGTCGAAACCAATTCCCGAGGAACCCGCCATGAAAATCAGCAGCTTGAAAATTTCGCGTGCGTGCGCCGCCGTGGCGGTGCTGGCGCTCGCCGCAACCCTGGCACAAGGAGCGGAGATGAAGAGCGGATACGCGCCGGCGAACGGCATCAAGTACTACTACGAGATCAGCGGCAAGGGCGAACCTCTGCTGATGCTGCACGGCGGGCTCGGCTCGACCGGCATGTTCAAACGCATCCTGCCGGCATTCCAGGATCATCGACAGGTGATCGCGATCGATTTGCAGGGGCACGGCCGTACCGAACTCGGTACACGCAAGATCAGCCTGGTCGACATCGGCGATGACGTCGCTTCGGTGTTGAAGCAGCTCGGTTACAGCAACGTCGACGTCATCGGCTATTCGTTCGGCGGTGGTGTTGCGTTCCGGCTTGCGGTTCAGCATCCGGAGATGGTGCGGCGCCTGGCGCTGGTGTCGGCGGGATTCGCCTCCGACGGCTTCTATCCCGAAATGCGCGAGCAGCAGAAGCAGCTCAACGCGGGATTCGCGGAATCGATGAAGCCGACGCCGATGTATCAGTCCTACGTCGCCGTGGCGCCGAAGCCCGAGGATTTCCCGCGCCTGATCCAGGCCATGGGTGATCTCATGCGCGAGAATTTCGATTATTCGGCGGACGTGAAGAAACTCACGATGCCCACGATGCTGATCTTCGGCGACAGCGACATGTATCGCCCCGAGCACATCATCGAGTTCTACCAGTTGTTAGGCGGCGGGCTGCGTGACGCCGGCTGGAACCGCGAGACCATGTCGAAGAACCGGCTGGCGATCATTCCCGACCAGACGCACTACGACATTTTCTTCTCGCCGAAGCTCGCCGCCACCACGCTGCCTTTTCTCGACGGCGTCAGCGGGTCGAAGAGCTGGCAGGAGGTTCAGCCGTAGCGGAGTTTGAGGCCGAGGACGGTGCCGGCGAGCGCGAGCGTCACGGTGTTGGCGAAGATCATCGGCAACGAATGGATGGCGATGCCGTAGGCCAGCCAGAACGCGACGCCGATGGTGAAAATGATGTACATGCCGCGCGAGATGCCGCGCGTGTCACGCGAGCGGATGGTCATGACGGCCTGAGGGATGAAGGAAGCACTGGTGAGCGTTGCGGCGACGAAGCCGAGCCATTCGAGGTTCATGGCGCGGATTGTCCGCGATTGAATCGCGGAATAGTGGCCGGGGCTCGGCGGGACCTAGTCTTCGAGGAGATTCATTGCCCGGGCGCGTTCGACGGTGACATACGGAATCTCTTTGCGAATGACGTCGACCATCCGATCGGACATTTCGACCGTCACCGACCTGCCGGCGTAGCCGCGTTCCACGACGCGAACAGGCTGGTCAGGGAACCGTTCGGCAAACAACACGGCGAGGTCGCATCCGGAGCGCGCCCGGCGCGCTTCGAGGTCCAATGCAATAAGGTATAAGTGACTCATATATCAAGAAATTGGCACGTTCCGATCATACGAAGGACAGCCTTCAAGCAAGGTGTCATTCGTCACAGACCAAGAGACCATACTTCCAGTTCTGGACTCCAGTCCGTCCGAGCGGTTTGGCGGCACCCCTTAAGACCATCATCGCACGGTCGTATCGGGCGCGGTTCCGGTCCATTCGCATGTATTCGTCGTCTTTCTCCAATATCAACGCTGCGGTCGCCGCAGCTAGTGGACAAGCAAACGATGTGCCAACCAATGCAGAAGCAGACCTTCCAGAGCGGCTGAATATTACGCCAACGCCGGGCGCACAGAACTCTATTTCAGGCCCCCGCGCACTGTACTTCCAGACGAATAACCCCGGCTCATCCAGCGGGATGCTCTCCTCGTCAGCCTTCCACTTGATGCGTGTAAGAAGAGGGGCAGTATCGAACTTGCCGATGGCTGCGACGCCATGACAGTCCTTCTGGATAGCCGGATATAAAGACCGTCCCGAATTTCCGGCGGCGAAAAAGCATACGGTGCCGCGGTCCGCCGCGTCCTGAACCGCGTTCTCGATTGCCTCGCTGGCTTCCTCCAGATCGCCGGCGCTGATCGAGATCACGTCGCAGCCGCGTTGCTCCGTGAGATGTTCGATACAGCTCACGACACGCGGAACCCACAAAGCGCTGCTGCTCGTGCCGTTCGCGGCGGCGAAGAAGACTTCGGCTCCCGGCGCGATTCCCGTAAATCCACGCGAACCGTCTGCACGCGATGCGATCAGAGAACAGATCTTGAAACCATGATCGGTCTTTGGGTGCAAGGCGCGTGGGTTGCGCGCGCTTCCCCAGGCCGCGCCACCATCGTTCATCACATGGCGTATGCAAGAGTCATCCTGCTGATCGTGAAGACCTTCATCGATGACGCCAATGCACATCTCGGCGCCACGGGTGAGGCGGCGATGCGTGATTCCCAGGACGCGGTGCCACCAGCCGAAGGGCCCCGTGGCCGGCAATGGCGGGAAGCGCACGGTGAAATCGGCGGCCGACAGAACGTCGTCCGTCGGAATGACGAGTTCCCAGAAACCATCGACGGTCGCGAAAGTGATGTGTGAATCCGGCAGTTCTGCTGGTGTCGTCCAGCAACTGTCCTTCGGGATAACTATCGGGTCCCCATCTGCGACGAAGATCCACACCGTGTCGGCGACTTTCCCATTCTCCTGCAGAAATCTCACGTTCCCCATCAACAACCCCCGGCGGTTCCATCACGCGAGTTCGATCTCGATGCTGTGGCGATTCGGCACCAGCACCCTGAGCTTGTAGTTGTGCTTCGCCGGAGCGAACTGCTTGAGAAGCTTCTTCGTCGAAGGTGTGGAATTCGTAACTACGATCTCGATCTGTTGATGCCGCTTCGTGGCCGCCTGCACGATCCACTTGAGCGTTTCGAAGTCCGGGTTGCCGTAGGTGCCGTCGGCAGAAATCAGATAGGTGTCGGCGGTGATCCGCTCGAGAAAAGCCGCGGTGATATTGCGATTACTGCCGTGATGCTGAAGTTTCAGGAGATTCACGTGCAGCTTGCCGTTTTGACTCAGGTTCGCGGCCGCCAGCCCCTGCTCGATGTGGTCACCGCGCGCATCCCCGGTCAGCAACGCGGTCTTGTTGGCGCATTCGGCGAACAGCACGATGCTGCTCAGATTTGGAACGCTCTGGTCCGCGTTCGCGGCAGTCTTCGGCTCCTGCAGGATTTTCTGCTCGTTCTTCTTGAGCCACGCGAGCCAGTCGCCACGCAATTCCTTGAGATTTGCAGCGGTCGGTCCGACGACGCGCAAACTCAAACTACCGATCTTGATCGCATGCATCGCTTTCTCGACCGTGATCAGCTCATCACCAAAATCCGCATTGAGCGCCAGCGACAGCTGCACGGCGAGCGTGCGCAGCCGATATCCCTCGCGAATTCCCAGGAATGCGTCGACGGCCATCGGCATTGCCACGCCCGCCGAGCCCGTGACATTCGTGAGCGTTTGCAGCCGCTGCGTGATCTCGCCGTTTGGATCGATCGTTTTCTGAAAGCTGTTGTGCCAGAGCCGGTGCGCGCGAACCAGCGGAGTGGTTCCGTCAGTCTGCGCCTGCTGAAGATCCGCGAACATATCCAACAGTCCGATGACGTGGTCGTTATCCACGTGACTCAGGACGACCAGATCGAGCTTTCCCCCGGCGCCGACGATCGATTTCAGCGCCGGCTGCAGATCGTCGGCAAATGTGTTGGGCGGACCCCCGTCGATAAGCACGAAATGTCTGGGGCTTCCGCCGGCTTCGAGCAACAGGCAGTCACCGAAGCGCGCTTGCACGGCATGTATCTTGAACATCCCTGAACTCCGGTATCGCGTCGTTACATTTGCTTTAGCGGCGAACCAAGATCGCCTGTTACCACAAGAGCGAACTCCTGGGGTCCGGCGAACACATTGGCTCCCGTAACCGCGATCGTGTAGACGGCCGCAGTCGGTTTTTCGATGCGAACTACCTGGACATTGTTGTGTGGATCCGCGGTCGCACCCGCCACGTTCAGTGCCGCGGCCGCGTTCTGGTTGCCGAACCACTTGGCGCTGGCGCCATCATCGACTAACAACGCCAGGCTGTTCTGCAGTCCCCTGGCCGGCGGGTCCGTCCAGACGAGGCAGAACCTCAGTGGCGTCCCGGCAGCCGCCGTCACCGAGAAGCGTCGACGGTCTCCGTCCTGCCTGATGGAGGAATTCGCCACCATCCAAGTATCGACATAGCTCAGCTTCAACGCAGGCGCGCCCGCGTTCGGGAGCGTGGTCGGCAGATTGATGCGCCCGAATCCCTGGTGATAGTTTGGATCGCCTTTCGGACCGGCCGCTGCATCCCATCCGGTAATACGGCTGGTGCCGTTGATGAGCGTGGCTTTGATCAGCGCGGCGCTCGGCTTGGCGTATTTCTGATTCTTGCGATACCACTCCCTGACCAGGGCAGCGCAACCAGAAACATATGGCGCAGCCATGCTGGTCCCGCCCATGAACCCGTAGTAGTTGGAGTTCGGATACGCACCCCAGAATTTCCGCAACGGCGCATCCTTCGAACGTGCGGCGGCGATGTCCGTACCGGGCGCAACTACATCCGGCTTGATCTGCAGATCGGTGCTCGGACCGCGGCTGCTGAAGGCCGCCATGCATTGGTCGTCGCCGGATATCAAATCTTCAGATATTTTTTTCACCGGATAGCGGTCTGCCCAAGCCGCGCCCCACTTGAGTGTCGAATATCCGTGTTGCGTGCGCGAGCTGCGGCTGGCGCCCACCGTCAATCCATTTTTCGAGGTGGCCGGCGCGGCGACGCTCGGCCAATCGACCGAACCCGCCACCGAATTCATCGGGTCGCCCGTCCTGCGCGGAACGGCGATGCCGTCATTGCCGGCAGCGATTACGATCAGCATGTCGGGGTTCTCGTGGACGAACCGGTCGACCTGCAGTGAGGTGGTCGCGTAGTTGGCGAACGTGAACGCGCCCCAGCTGTTGTTGTGAATGCGAGCACCCTTTGCGTACGCCTGCTTGAAGAGCGTCCCGAGGTTGTCGGGCAATCCGCCGAGCCCACCGTTTGCGTCGAGAACTGACTGGAAAAAAATCTTCGCCGCGGGCGCCGCGCCGGCCACTTTGCCGCCGGACTCATGGCCGTCCCCCGCCGCGCAACCGGCGACGTGTGTTCCATGCCCCTCGGGATCGGAAGAATTTCCCTTCCTTCCGAGCGCAACGACGCCGGCGATTCGTCCGCGGAAATCAGGATGGGTTTGATCGAGGCCTGTGTCGGCGATTCCGATGATCTCGCCGCTGCCGCGCAGATGCGTCGCCAGCGGACCTTGTCGCACGGCCTCCAACCCGAGGATCGCTTGCGCAAATTCGTCGAGCGCTCTAGCCGCGCTGAGCTCTTCGACAGATGCAACCTCGGGGAGCTTTGAAAGAGCCTGGAGATCGCGACCCGGAACACGCAACGCGACACGAAGGGTTCCACCGCCGCGCCAGAGGGGCTTGATCTTGCGCTTCGCGAGCCATCGCTTGACCGAGGGCATATCGGTGTCGCGGTGCAGGCGCACCGAGAACAAGGACATGCGCGACGACGCGACGTTCGCCGCCCGCGCGGCGACCGAAACTGAAAATGCCTTTGGTCCCGGCGTAGTCGAATCTTCCTCTGCCCCTGGATTATCCACGCCGGTCTCACGCGTCTTCAATGTGTCGGCCGCGTCGTAGAGGCGCAGCCAGTCGACGAACTCCAGCGCGGCGAGTTGTTTGATCTGCGCGGGTGTCAGACGCGCCGTGTATCGGTTTCGCGTGACTCGCTCGAGAAGCCGGATCTTGTGGCGCCGCAGCGCCAGTTTTCGGTCCGGTGTCAAAGAACCGTGAAAACGCACGACGTAGTATTGCGGGTGCTTGCGGTCCGCCGAAAGAATTTTGCTCCTGGGTCGGACATTCGTCAGCGCCTTCGGCACCAGGTTCGACGTTCCAATCAGCTCCGCGGAAAACGGTCGGCCCTCGCCGAGGAATCGTGTGTTGATGGTGCCGGCGAGAGTGGCGATCTCTCCGGGCCGTAGCGCGGAACTCGCCATGCCGGGCATTCCTTCCGGCATGGGATCGGTGAGCGTTTCAACCACCGTCACGACGAGGCCCTTCTTCTTCAGCCCGGCGATCGCGGATTCGTCGACGACGCCCATGACGTAGCCCGGAGTCCACTCCGCTGATTCGATTACGGATTCGGCGGCTGCCTGTTTGGCCGCCGCTTCTTCATGTTCGTGCATGAAGTATGCTTTCACGCGAAGTCGAGCCATCGCGGTCTCCGGAGCTCTGGAACGAATGTTGCCGCAGTTATGCGCTTCGCCAGCGCCTCTTCTTGTTAGTTCTTGGCCCACCCGACGGTCGCCGCATGAGCTTACGCGTCGAAATATACAACGCGGTCTGCATGCGAGCCAGCTCTATCTACTCTGTTTTCGAACTGCAGGCGCCGCTAAGGGCCGGCCTTAGGCCGTGGTTCGCGACCAAGTAGTTTGTCGACGTGGCCGTTGCTCGCTGGCATTACGCCCGACGATGATCCGCGGCGTACCGACAGAACTGCGCTTCCGCAGGAGTTTCGTCCGCGTCCCGCTCGTGCACTGGAAAAATGGTGGCCGGGGTCGGAATCGAACCAACGACACGCGGATTTTCAATCCGCTGCTCTACCAACTGAGCTACCCGGCCACGGTTGGAAATTCCCCTCGGTCGAGGGGGCGCGTATTAGAACGGCCGGCCGCGGGGCCGTCAAGCAAGTACCGGTTCAACCCGTTGATTTAACGGGGTAACAGCCTGCTAGCCGTCTTTGGCCTTGCGCACGTAAACCGTGCGGTATTCGAGTTTGCGCGCCCGGCCACCTTCGATCTGCGTGGTGACGATCATCTGCCGGCCGCTGTCGGCGAGTTGGTAATTTCTCGTCGCGGTGGCCCCATCGATCACCTTGTACTTCACGACGAACTCGTCGCCTTTCCATCCGGAAACCCGCTCTGCGGTGCCGTTCTGCACCGACGCCATGACCTTTTCTCCGTAGACGAACTCCGTCGCGGCGCCGTCGGCCTTGAGATCGAGCTCGCGCGCGGTCTGCTCGATGGCGAGCTCCTGCGGTCGCGCGACAAAATCTCCGAGCGCTCCCGGGCCACGCTGTCGCGACGTGTCGCCCCTGCCGGACCAGCCTCCGCCCTGCCCACCCGGCATTCCGCCACGACGCATTCCGCCGCGCATTCCACCACCGCGCATGCCGCCGCCGCGACGCATGCCATCACCCCGGTCATGCCGCTGTTCCCGCATCTGTGCGAGGGGGTCCTGACTCAGCGATTCATTCAATTGCCAGTTACCGGTGAGATTCGTGCCACGGGGAGGCTTGGTGCCAAGAGAGCTGCAGCCGCAGAGCACGACGAGGGCGAAGAACCAGATGAGCCAGGTGAGCCCGGAGGCAATCACCGGACGGAGGGAACCGAACGATGTTCGCTCGCTGCGGCGCGCAAGGTTTTGCATGTGAAATTCTCCGGCGCAAGGGATCGGTGCCAGCATCAACGCGCGAGCGGGCTTTGCGTTGACGTGGTTCCGGGCCGCGTCGCCCGCATCCGCGGATCGCACGAGGAGAGCAATGCGAAAGATGTGCTCGCCACAGCGATGGGCCACAGCGGAAGGCCGAAGGCCCCCGCGACGAGATTCGCCAGGAAATGCAGCAGCACCATGAGCAGCAGGTCTCCACCGCTGCGCAGATAGAACCAGGTGAAGATGACGGCAAGCGCGATCGTGTTGACGGCGAACGGCGCAAATGCAATGTGCCGCTGCGGCAACTCCGGCAGAAAGAAGGCCGGCACGTGCCACAAGGTCCAGACCACGCCGAGCAGAATGCTCGCGGCCCAGGGACTCGATGTGCACAGCATCCGCGGCAGCGCGAAGCCGCGCCAACCGAGCTCTTCGCCCAGAGGTCCGGTGTCGACGGCGATTTGCGCTGGCAAGATGCTCCAGAACGCCGAGGAACTGAGAAGCAGGAAGAAGGCGGGCACATCGCGAGGCGTCATGCACCAGGCGGCGCCGGCGATCGCGGAAAATGCCAGAAGAGCCAGCAGATAAAGAGCCGGCGTCGGCGCTGCGGGTACAAGGTGTCTCAACAAGCGCTTCAGACCCGCGATGCCTTCCGTTCGCGCGGTG
This sequence comes from Steroidobacteraceae bacterium, assembly GCA_035995425.1. Lineage (GTDB taxonomy): Bacteria > Pseudomonadota > Gammaproteobacteria > Steroidobacterales > Steroidobacteraceae > CADEED01. The sequence continues at coordinate 6,619 of DASYKM010000163.1, read as the reverse complement.
ATGATCAAGGCCGCGAGCGTCGGGCCGGCACCGGCGACCATGAAAAGCGCGGTACCCGGAGCGAACCAGCGCCCATGGGTCAGCAAACCCAGCAGCAACGCCAACGCGCCAACTCCCCAGGAGATGAGAAAGGTGAGGCGGAAAAACTGTCGCAAAGATCGATCGTGCATGGAGCCCTGCCCTTGGCGGCGCGTCGACCCTATCATCTTGATTCACGGTGATTTGCCACCATTTCGGGCCGACCATGAATACAGCAGCCAACCTCACCACCATTCCGCGGGCGGTCATCCAGACGCTTCGCGGCCAGCCCGCTTCCGACGGCGCGGGCGTCAAGCTCACGCGCGTCATCGGCCAGCCCAAGCTGCCCGACCTCGATCCGTTCCTGCTGCTCGACGAGTTCGGCACGGACAAGGCTGAAGATTACATCGCCGGTTTTCCGGAGCATCCGCATCGTGGCTTCGAAACGGTCACGTACATGCTCGACGGGCGCATGCGTCACAAGGACAACCACGGCAACGAGGGCGTGCTCGAGCCTGGCGCCGTGCAGTGGATGACCGCGGGCCGCGGCATCGTGCACTCCGAAATGCCGGAGCAGCGCGAGGGCCGCATGCGCGGCTTCCAGCTGTGGTTGAACCTGCCGGCCAAGGACAAGATGACCGCGCCTAACTACCAGGAATTCAACGGCGAGAAGCTGCCGGTCGTGGAGCGCCCCGGCGTGAGCGTCAAGGTGATCGCCGGCGAGCTCGACGGCAGCGTCGGCCCGGTGCGCCAGCCGGCGACCGACCCGGTGTACATGGACATCCGGCTCGATGCCGGCGTGGACTTCGTCGTGCCTTTGCCCGTGGGCCACTCGGCCTTCGTGTACGTGTACGAGGGTGGCCTGTCGGTCGGGGTGTCGCGCGAAGCGGCGACCATTCGCGCCCAGGAGCTGGCGGTGCTCGGTGATGGCGGCGCGGTGAGTCTGCAGGGCCGCGAGGCGCGCTCGCGCGCAATCCTCGTTGCCGGGCGTCCGTTGCGCGAGCCGGTGGCGCGTTATGGCCCATTCGTCATGAATACGCGCGAAGAGCTCCACCAGGCGTTCGCCGACTATCAGGCCGGGAAGTTCTAGGTACGCGGGGTGCCGGGTCGCGATTCTCGCGGGAAAAGGGGACATTCCTATTTTTCGCGCTGCGTGAAAAATAGGAATGTCCCCTTTTCCCTCCCCGGCACCACTTCTGGGACGGCGCCCCTGATGCGCCGCTCCCTTTGCCGCGGCTATGATCGGCGCCATGCGATCCCGCCCGTGCCTCGTTCTGCTGATTTCGGTGTGCTGGCAGCCGCCAACCTGGGCGCAATGCGCTCCGGCGCCGGACTCCGCCTATTTCTTCCGTAACCTCGCCGAGCTGCGCGCCGAGGCGAAGCTCGCCGAAGATCGCTCGTTCTACGAAGGTCTGCTCAGCGAACACTTCGTCACCAAGGATCGCGAGGGCAAGGCGCTGCCCAAGCGCGCGTTCATCGCCAAAGAGCTCGCCGCCGATCACGCGGCAACCCGCTATTACGCCGTCAGGAATTTCCGCCTGGTCGAGCACCGCAAGGGTCTCGCCGTCGCCAACTACCTGCTCGTCGAAGGCGACACGGAGTCGTGGCGCCGCGAGGTCTACGAAGTGGAAGGCGGCAAGTGGCGCCTGGCCGCCATCGAAGCGGGCACGCCGGAAAGCGAACTGCAGGCGCAATCGGCCAGCGTGGACGCACGCTAAGAGAGTGGTACCGGGTTGGGAATCTCGTGAGAAGCCGGTTTGGCGGTGAGGTCCTTTTCAGGGCGAGCGGCTTCTCACGAGATTCCCAACCCGGTACCACTCAAACAGGTTTGACGAATTCCTTCGGCGCCGCGGATCCTTCGCCAAAAAAGAACTTCTCCATCTCGAACTCGAGGCGCTTGCGATGCGCGGGCTCGATGGGCGTGAGCCGATATTCGTTGATGAGCATGACCTGGTGCTTGACCCACTGCTGCCAGGCTTCCTTCGAAACATTCTCGAAGATGCGTTTGCCGAGCTCGCCCGGATACGGCAGCCGCTCGAGACCCGGCGCTTCCTTCTTGAGCAACACGCACTGAACCATTCTCGTCATGACTCTTTTCTCTCTGACAACTTTCCAAGCAGGGTCTTGATGGGCGCCGGCAACCCGACGCGCGCGGGTCGATCGAGGTCATACCACAGCGTTTTGCTCTCGCGCACCCCAGCCTCGCCGCGGCAATCCGCCACCACGGGCGTGATCACCAGGTCGAAGTGCGTGAAGCTGTGCTCGATGTCGGGCAGCGGCGCGCGCGCGAGTTTCGCATGGGCGAGCGTGCCTGCGGCGTAGGCTTCGGCCGCATCACGGTGCTCGAACTCGGGCAGACACCACAATCCACCCCAGATGCCGCTCGGCGGCCGTTGCACCAGCAACACCTCGGAGGCCCGCCGCACCACCAGCATTACGGCATGCTTTTGTTTGCGCGCCGCGCGCTTGCGTTTCGCCGCCGGCAATTCACCCTGGCGACCCTGGATGCGCGCCCGGCAATCCACGGCGATCGGGCACTCATCGCATCGCGGACGCGCGCGCGTACACAGTGTCGCACCCAGATCCATGATGGCCTGCGTGTAGATGGCGACGTTTTTCAGCGGCGTGTTGTCGTCGGCCAGCTGCCAGAGTTTCTGCAACGTGGCGTTTTCATCGATCGCACCATCGACCGCGTAGAACCGCGCGAGCACGCGCTTCACGTTGCCGTCGAGTATCGGATGGCGCGCGCCCGCGGAGATCGCGAGGATGGCGCCTGCGGTGGAGCGCCCCACTCCCGGCAGCTCCATCGCCGCTTCGAGCGTGCGCGGAAACGCCGCACCGTGCAGATCGCGAATGAGCTGGGCCGCGCGATGCAGATTGCGCGCCCGGGCGTAGTAGCCGAGACCGGTCCACAGGTGCAGCACTTCATCCGCGGGCGCGTCGGCGAGCGCACAAACGTCGGGAAATCGCTGCATGAAACGTTCGAAGTACGGAACGACCGTGGCCACCTGCGTCTGCTGCAGCATGATTTCCGAAACCCAGACGCGATAGGCAACACCCGCGTCGCAAAGATGCTTCTGCCAGGGCAGGTCGTGCCGGCCGAACTTCGCGTGCCAGGCAAGCAGCCGTGGCGCGATGCTTGGCACTGAAGCGCTCATGGCGTGGCCGCGGGTTGTCTGGAGGAGCTGTGCAGGCCCTGGTCATCGAGCACCAGGCGCAACGTCAGCCCTTTCATGTCGATGTCGTCGAGCGTCGCATGGATGAGGGTTATTTCGCCGCGAAAGCGCAACGCCTTCAACGCGGCGGTGGGAAGCACGAACGGTTCGCTGTTCGGATCGGTCGGTGGAATGTAGCGCGCGAGATCGATCGAGGTTCCCGACAGCAGGAACTCACCGACCGCCTCGTCGCCGGCCGACCGGCTGAATGATCCGGCGAAGTGCGTGTCGTCGAGTTCCAGCGTGAACGGCTCGAGCCGGATCGCGCCTCCGTCGAAAGCCCAGTCACCGGAAAACTGCACCTTGCCGAGCGCATGCGCGTCGGTGGTCTTCGGTGGCGCGACGCCAACCGAAGTGAGCAGCGCACGCGGATCGAACGTGTTGGTCTTTACCTTGCCCGCGAGCCTCGGTTTCTCGCCGAGCGTGCCGCCAATCCCGCCTTCGGCTTCGAAACCGCCGAGTGACGCCGTGAATTCCTTCATCTCAATCGAAGCGAAATCTTCCGGGATCACCGCCCTGGGCACTTCGAGGCCGAACGGCACGCCCTGCGCCGCGAAACCATCCATGTGCAGCACGCCGGCGATCGCCGTGTCGGTGAACGGCTTGCCGGGCGCGATTTCGTCGGTAGTTAGATTAAGGGCCGTGACCTCGATGCGCCTCGGCACGGTCTCATCGACGAACGACACGCGGCTGTTTTCGATCCTGACGCCGTCGATGTGTATCTCCATCGGTTTGGCATTCGGATCCGCCGGTTTCCTGCCACCCATGCCCTGCCAGTTGGCGATGCCGTCGGCGCGGCGCACCAGGCGCAGGTCCGCGCCACTCAGCAACACGCGATCGGCGACCAGCTTGCCGCTCAACAGGGGAAAGAGTTTTGCGCCGAGTTGCGCGCTCTTCCAGGCCACCATCGGTTCGGCACCGAAGCCCGGGGCGTTGCCGAAATGGCCTTCGCCGGTGCGCAACGCAAGCCACGGAAAGAAGCCGAGCTCGATGTCACCGACCAGCGTGAATTCCCGGCCGGTGGCGTCCCGCACCGCCGCTTCGATGTTCGATTTGAAAGTGTTGGGATCGACCAGCCAGATCACCACCAGCACGCCGAGCACGACGAGGGCGACAATCGCACCGAAACCAAGCGAAACCCATTTGATGAGACGCACGCGGCCGACATTGTAGCCATGTCGGCCGCGCGGGTTTGGCGCGCCGATCAGCGATCGCAGATGTCGATATCACCCGACAGTGTTTTCGCACGCAGGCGGGCGCCGGGCTCGGCGGCCCGGATATTCAATCGGGTGCCGGGGCCGTACTTGCTGACCCGCTCGACGTTCTGCGCCAGGCAGCCCGTGATGTCACCGCTGAACGATTCGATATCCGCGGACATTCCGGCCGGCGCCGAAAGCCGCAGCGTGATGTCGCCGCTCACGCCTTCCACGTCGACACGGCCGTCGCGCGTCAGTTTGCCGTTGACCTCCAGGTCGCCGGAAGTGGTACGGCCGCGGATCTCGCTGGTATCGCCCAGCTGCAGTCGCGCATCACCACTGACGGTGACTACGTCGAGTTTGCCTGCCGTGTTGGTGATGTCGAGGCTGCCGCTTACCGACGTCACGCGCAGGGACAGCGGCTTGCCGCTGCCACGCACCGTGACGTCGCCGCTGACCGAGCTCACTTCGGAATCGTCACCGGCGATGTCGGCGGTGACTTCGCCGCTCACGCTCTTGAGTCGCTGCGTACCGAGCACGCCGCGCGACGACACGTCGGCACTGACCGCCGAGACTTCGACACTGCTTCCCTTGGGCACGGATACTTCGATGTCGGCGTCGCCGTCGTGCGAATTGCCCCGTGGCAACACCACTTTGACCACGGTGCGGCCACCGCTGCTCTCGACGTCGAGGCGCTCGACTCCGCTGCCGAGGTGGCCGGTGACCTGCACTTCGTTGCGATCCCAGCCGCGCACCTCGATGTTGCCCGACACGTTGGAAATGGTGACCGCGCCGTTGGCGTCGGCCGCGACCTTGCGATCGACCGAGTCGCTGCCAGCCGCCGCCGCGAGTGGCAGTGCGCAGATGACCAACAAGGCGGCACGGTTCAGATATCTGGATTCGTTCATGACTCTAGGTCTCCTGGCTGCCGGAATCACGCACCGCGGTCAGCGCGCGCATTTCTTCCTGGCAGGAATTCACTAACAACTCTTGCAGCAGCGCGTTGGCCGGATCGCGTCCGAGCGCCGCTTCGATTTCACCGATCGAGCGCCGCAGCGTGGCGAGGCTGGCCCCCACCTTGTCGCGCTCGGCCGGCGGCATCTTGTTGAGCCGGTTCTGCACTTCGACCAGCAGCGACTCGCGCTGCTTGCGGTAATTCGCGTCGCGCCGCACCGCGGGGATGATGTCCGGCGAATTTTGCGTCTGCGCCACGGGGGTCGACGTCACCGGCGCGAAGGCGCGGCCGAGGAACACGCCGAATGTGACCAGTGCGATGGCCGCTGCCATTCCGGCGGCGGGCAGCCAGCGTGAGCGGCGCGTGCCACTGTGCGGTGGCGCACCAACCGTCCGATCGGCTTCGATGGCCGCGGAGATGGCGGGCCACAGGTCGCGGGCCGGCGGCAGGTTCTGCGCCAGCTCATCGATCCGGTTCACGCGTCGCCCAAAGGATTTGCCAGTCATCGCACACCTCTTTCCAATCTGTCTCGCAGCAGGCCGCGCGCCCGGTGCAACTGTGCCTTGCAGGTACCCACGGCGATGCCGAGCATCTCCGAGGCTTCCGAATGTTCGTAACCGTACACACCGCACAACACCAGCGCGTCGCGGGCGCCCTGCGGCAGCGACTGGATCGCCGCCTCGAGCTCTTCCTCTTCCACCGGCGAGTCGAAACTCAAGACCGGCTCGGCGTACTCGGTCGGATCCTCGACCGCTATCTCGGCGTTCGACGGCCCGCGCCGCTTTTCGAGCACGGTGTTCACCGCGATACGGTGCAACCAGGTGGAGAAGCTGCTGCGCGCCTCGAATCTCGGCAGTGCCTTCCACGCCTTGATGAAGGCATCCTGGACGCAGTCGGCGGCGAGATCCGGGTTGCGCGTCATGCGCAGGCAGAGCCCGTGCACGCGTCCCACGTGATCGCGGTAGAGACGCTCGAAAGCTCGTGAATCGCCCTTTCGTGCGCGCTCGATGAGCGCGACGTCGAATTCGACGACCGTGTCGGCCCTGCCTTTATCAGCGATCGTCATCCGGGCTGTTGCACCATCTGCCAAGCGTCTCTCCCTCGTACGTACATTAGAGGGGACCCAGGCGGCGAGGGTTTGAAATGGGGGTACCGGGTTGGGATTCTCGTGAGAAGCGGCACAAATGGTCGAATTCAGGCGCCGGGAGGGCGCTTCTCACGAGAATCCCAACCCG
>DASYKM010000162.1:0-17340 GCA_035995425.1 Steroidobacteraceae bacterium | reverse complement strand
CCGACGAGAGCCAGCGCATCCACATGGGGGCCATCGGCCGCGAACGCGTCGAACGCGTGCTCTCGTGGCAACACGAGGCGCCGCGCCTGCTCGCTGCTTACGACAATCTGCTCGGAGAACGTACATGAAGAAGTTTCTGCTCGCCTGCTGCATCATCGCGGCGCTTGCCTGGGCCACCGGGGCGATGGCCCAGGATGCCAACTACACGGTGAAGCCCGGCGACGTGCTGTCCATCAGCGTGTGGAAAGAGCCCGACCTGCAGCGCCCGGCGCTGGTCCGGCCCGATGGATCGTTTTCGTTTCCGCTGGTGGGTGAGGTCGACGCCCGCGGCAAGACCGTGGCCGACCTCAACAAAACCATGGGCCTGCGTCTCGCCAAGTACATCTCGGATCCGGTGGTCACCGTGTCGATCCAGGAGATCAAGGGCAACAAGGTCTATGTGATCGGCCAGGTGAACAAGCCGGGCGAATTCATCATGAATCCAACGGTCGACGTGATGCAGGCGCTGTCGATGGCCGGCGGCACCACCGCGTTCGCTTCGCTCGGTGACATCACGATCCTGCGGCGCACGCCGACCGGCAAGCAGTCGCTGCCGTTCCGCTACAACGACGTGGTGCGCGGCAAGCGCCTCGATCAGAACATCGACCTGCAAAGCGGCGACGTGGTGGTCGTGCCGTGACGTTTGGGAGAACCACCGTGAGGTACGTCATGAAAAGCGCAATCGCGATTCCGCTCGTCGCCGCACTGACGAGCCTGCAGGCCAGCGCCGCCGCCTGGGAGTTCAATCCCAGCGTCGAGGCCGGCTATCTATTTGACGACAACTATCGCCTGTCGACGCCGGGTACCGAGATCGAAGTGCAGGGACCGGTGGTCGACGCCGAGCTCGAGTTGCGCACGTTGACGCCCAAAGGCGAGTTCAGCTTCACGCCGCGCGTGCGGGCCACCTATTTTCCCGATGCCAGCGATCTCGACGCGGTCGACTACTTCGGCACGCTCAACTGGCTGCATCGCGGCCAGCGCGTGGAGACACGCGTCCGTGGCGAGTTTGCCGCGCAGGACGTGGTCAACAGCGAGCAGCCTTCGGTCGACGCCGGCGGTGAGCTCGGCGAGCCGGACCTCGGCGAGAGCGGCCGGGTGCTGGTCGAGAATCGCCGCATGCGCGCGAGCTTGCGGCCGTCGATGAGCATGGAGCTCTCGCCGCGCCGTTCGCTGCAGTTCGACGCCGGCTACGTCGACGTGAGCTTCGACGACCAGATCGCCGCGGCACAGGTCGACTACAACGTCGCCGATCTGGCGGCGGGACTGGTGACGCGCCTGAACGAGCGGTCGTCGCTGATCACGAGATTACGCGGTGCGCGCTACGACATCGACACGCTTGAAGCCACCAACGCCTATGGCGCAGAGGTCGAGTGGAGTACGACCACCGCCGCCGAGACGCGCAGGTATCTGCGCGTGGGTGCGCAGAATGTGGAGCTGCAGAGCGGTGATTCGGAGGTGGCCTGGATCGCGGGCGCCGGCGTGAGCTTTCTGCTCGGCCGCAACGAGCTGTTCACCGACCTGTCGCGCAACGTCGGGCCGTCGTCGGCCGGCGCGGTCGTGACGCGCGATCAGCTGCGCCTGCGTTTCACGCGCGCGATGACGCCGCGGCTCAGCTTGTTAGCCGGACTGCTCGGCAACCATGACGATGCGGTGGATTCGGCCTCGGGCTTCGGAGCGCGCAGCTACGCCACCGGCGATGTCGGACTCCAATGGCGCTGGCAGGAGGAATTCTCGCTGCGCGTCGCCTTCGACTACACCTGGCAGGAATTCCGCAGCGACTTGGAAGACGCCACTTCGAGCGGTGCCATGGTTTCGATCCTCTATCAACCCCTGCAACGTCGCCGCTGAAGGAACGACCGAATATGGACTCTGACAATACCCCTGAATTCTCGGGCTACGTACACGCCATCGCGCGCCGCAAGGGGCTGCTGTTCGGTGTTGCGATCCCGATCGCCGCGCTCGCCATACTGCTGTCGATCGGCTTGCCCGACCTGTACACGTCATCCGCGCTGGTGGAAATCGACGAACCGTCGAGCGCGCAAACGGTGGCCGAGACCTCGGGCGGCGAGAGCTATGCCGACCAGTACGTGCAGAACCTCAAGGGCATCGTCCTGACCGACAGCAATCTGCGCAAGATGGCCAAGGAACAGGACCTGTACCCGGACTACGACGACGACGCCGCCATGCTCCAGCGGCTCAAGCGCGACATCAGCGTGAGCATCGTGACGACGCCCATCCTCGATCCGCGTACCGGCCGCGAGCGCGAGGTGGTCGATGCGTTCACCTTGTCATACGACCATCGCGATCCGGCCAAGGCGCAGAAGGGCGCGGTGTGGCTGGTCACCGCCTTTCTCGCCGAGCATCGCCGTCAGCGACAGGGCAAGGCGTCCAACTCCGCCCAGTTCTACGCGACCGAAGCGGAAAGGATCCGCAAGCACGTCGCCGACCTCGAGTCGAAGCTGGCCGATTTCAAGCGCGCCAATGCCGGTCAGTTGCCGGAGCTGACGCAGGTCAACATGTCGATCATGGATCGCACCGAGAGCGAGCTTCAGCAGATCAATCAGCAGATGAGCTCGTTGCGCCAGGAACGGGTGTTCCTCGCCGCGCAGCTCGAACAATCGCGCGCGGCGGGCCCGGATGCCGGCAGCGTGCGCCAGCTCGAAGATCAGTATGCGCGCATGCGTTCGAGCTACGACGAGAGCCATCCCGACATGGTGGCGCTGCGCCGGCAGATCGACAGTCTGAAATACGGTACCAGCGCCGGCAGCGGCAGCAGCCTGCGTTCGCAGCTGACCACCAAGCGCGCGACGCTCGCCGAAGCGCAGCAGCGTTACGGCGCCGAGCATCCCGACATCAAGCGCCTGCAGCGTGACATCGCGACGCTCGAGGCGCGCATCAAGAATGGCGAGCGCGGCGACGTGGAGATGGCCGACGGCACGCCGGTGGGCATGCAGCTGCGCACGCAGATCAACGCCATCGACAGCCAGCTCGGCAGCCTCATGGCCCGCGGCTCGGAGTTGCGCGCCAAGGTGGCCGGCCTCGAAAAGAACGTCACGGCGGCGCCGCAGGTGGAGCGTGAATATGCGAACGCCACGCGCGACCTGACCATCGCGCGCGAAAAATACGAGCAGCTGCTCAATCGGCAGATGGACGCGGAAGTCGGCGAGGCCGCCATCGTCGGTGGGCGCGCGGATGAGTTCCGGCTGGTGCAGGCGCCGATGCTGCCTGGCGCGCCGGCCAAGCCCGAACGACTGGCAATACTGCTGATCGGACTGGTGGCGTCGCTGGTGCTCGGTCTCACCGTGACCGTCGCGGCCGAGGCAATGGATCCGAAGGTGCGCGGTGCGCGCGACATCCGTGAGCTGCTGTCGGTTTCGCCGCTGGTCGCCATCCCCGACATCCGCAACTCGCGCTCGCGACGGCGCAATGCGTGGCGCCTCGTGACCGCGAGCGCGAGCGGCGTCATCGGCGTGTGGATCCTGTTCACCGTCGTGAAGAATTACCTGTGAGCCAACGAGAGACATATCCAATGAGCACGACCATGGAAGACGCGATCCGCCGGAATTTCGCCGATCGGCCCGGCGCCGAGCGCCCCAACGCCATTGACGCCTCGAACCTGCGCCAGCGCGTACGCCGCGTGAGCGCCGCGCCAGCGGAGCTGCAGCAGGCCCGGCGTTTCCGCCAGGCGAGCGTCGACGCGCGTGCCATGGAACGCCACTGCGTGCTGCCGGCGGTTTCCGACGTCGCCGCGTTGCGCGCCTTCAAGATCCTGCGCACGCGCGTGCTGCGCCGCCTCGACATGCACAAGTGGAACTCCATCGCGGTTTCCGGCATGTCCGTCGGCGAAGGCAAGACCATGACCGCGATCAACCTGGCGCTCGCGCTGTCCCAGGACGTGAACACCTGGGTGTTCCTCGTCGATCTCGATCTGCAGCGCCCGCAGGTGGCCAACTACCTGGGAATGAGCTTCGAGAAAGGCCTGTCCGACTATCTTCTCGGCAAGGCCGAGCTCGAGGAGGTGGTCTACAACCTGCAATCGGAGCGGCTCGGGATCATCCCGAACTCGCGCGCGTTCCAGCACTCCTCGGAATTCCTGAATTCGCCGCGCATGGGTGAGTTCACGGCGGCCCTCGAACGCGAAATGCCGCGTCGTATCGTGATCTTCGACATGCCGCCACTGCTCGCCTCGGATGACGTGCTGGCGTTCGCGCCGCAATTCGATTCGCTGCTGCTGGTGGTGTCGGAAGGCAAGAGCGGCCGCGCGATGTTGCGCGGAGCCAAGGAAGTGCTGAGCGAGATGAACCTGCTCGGCGTGGCGCTCAATCGCTCCAAGGAACGCAACGAAAGTGCTTACTACTAACGACTTTGGCGGTTCCCAGGGCGTTGCCGAAGAGGGGACAGTCCCCTTTGGGGACAGTCCCCTGGCTAACAAAGGAAGCGGGCCGGTTGTACTGAAGCGCATCAGCATCTTCGGCCTGGGCTACGTCGGCGCGGTGTCGCTTGCGTGCCTGGCGCGCGACGGTCACCAGGTTGTCGGTGTCGACATCGATCCGGTGAAGCTCGGGCTGATACGCGGCGGCAAGTCGCCGATCCTCGAGGAGGGCATCCAGGAGCTCATGCGCGACGTGGTCGATTCGGGCCGCGTGTCGGTGACCGACGATGCGATGCAGGCCATGCGCGACACCGAACTGTCGTTCGTGTGCGTGGGCACGCCGTCGGCCGCGAACGGCAGCCAGGACCTGACCGCCATCCTGCGCCTGGCCGAGCAGCTCGGCGCCGCGCTCAAACTGAAACGCGAGTTTCACACCATCGTGATCCGTTCGACCGTGCAGCCGGGAACGGTGGAAGAAAAGATAGAGCCGATCCTCGAGCGCGTCAGCGGCAAGAAGTCGGGCGTCGACTTCGGATTGTGTTTCCAGCCCGAATTCCTGCGCGAGGGTTCCTCGATCCGCGACTACGACCATCCGCCATACACCGTCATCGGTGGCAATTGCGAGGCGGCCGTGGACGTGGTCCGCGCGTTGTTCCAGCATCTCGATGCGCGTTTCTTCGTGACGCACATTCGCGTGGCCGAGGCGCTCAAGATGAGCTGCAACGCGTTTCACGCCTTGAAGATCACTTTCGCCAACGAGATCGGCCGCGTGTCGCAGTCGCTGGGCATCGATTCGCATGAAGTCATGCGCCTGGTGTGTGCCGACAAGCGCCTGAATATTTCACCGGCCTATCTGAAGCCCGGTTTCGCTTTTGGAGGCTCGTGCCTGCCGAAGGATCTGCGGGCGCTGACCGCGATTGCCCGGCAGAACGATCTCGAGCTGCCGATGCTGTCCAGCCTTCTGCAGAGCAACCGGGTGCACATCGATCACGCGGTGGACAAGATCCTCAAGCTCGGCCGCCCCAAGGTCGGCATGCTGGGCCTGTCGTTCAAGACCGGGACCGATGACTTGCGCGAATCGCCGCTCGTGCTGGTGGCCAAGCGGCTGCTGGGCGAGGGCTGCGAGCTGCGCATCTTCGATCCGGAAGTGCAGCTGTCGCGTTTGTTAGGTGCCAATCGCAGCTACATCGACGCCAACATCCCGCACCTCGGTTCGTTGTTGTGCGCGAACATCGAGGCGATGATCGATCCGTCCGACGTCATCCTCGTCGGCTTGCAGCAGTCGGTGCTCAACGATGCTTTGCAGGCGCGCGTCCGGCCTGGGCACTACGTGCTCGACCTGGTGAACCTGCCCAATCGCGACCTGTTGCGTTGCCGATACGAGGGCATCTGCTGGTAGCCCCCGAGGGGCCTCCCGACACATATATATAGAGAGAGAGCCGGCGCTTGCCGGCTTTTGGCGTGGGTCACAGTTCCGTGACCTCGGGGAAACCCGCAACGCGGCATAACTATTTGAAAACTCTTGGTTGTCGTGATTCTGCGACGTCGGAGCCGTCGGGCAGTTTTCGTCCAACACGTTGAAACACCTTCCATCGGGGTCCTAAATCTTGCCCAACCGCACTCAGGGCGGGCCAGAGGATTCCGACAAATGCGCCGACATGCAGCTAATTTTGTAAGAGCACTCCTACCGATCGTTCCGCTTGCACTCTGCCACGGATGTGGTGGCGGCGGTTCAGACTCCGCGCCCATCTCTCAGTCGGTCGCTCCATCCCCAACCGCGCCAGTCGCCGTCAATCGCGCGCCGACGATTTCCGCGCAGGCGAGTGACGTCGTACGCGTGGGTGAAATCTACAACTATCAACCCAAGGCTTCCGATCCCGACGGCGACTCGCTGCGCTTCTCGGCAAACAACCTTCCGCCCTGGGCCAGCATGGATCCGACCAGTGGCCGCATCAGCGGCACGCCCGGTGAGAACGATCTCGGCGTATACGAATCGATCACCATCACGGTGGCCGATGCCGCCCGCGAGGCGGTGAGCGAAGCGTTCTCCATCACCGTGGTGGGTGATGTCGGCAGCGGCGTCGCCTCGCTGCAGTGGGAAACGCCTCCGTCCAAGGTGGACGGCTCTCCTCTCGACGACCTGGCCGGTTACCGCATTCTCTATGGCCGCAGCACCGAGGATCTGGATCACAGCGTTTTGATCAGCGATCCGACCGAGACGTCCTACGAGGTCTCCGCGCTTGCGTCCGGCACCTGGTACTTCGCCGTGGTTGCCGTGAATTCCGGCGGGCTCGAAGGTCCGCCGACCATCCTTGCCACGAAGTCCATCTGACATGAATCCGAATGACAAATGCCCGATGCATTTCATCGGTCATCTGACATCCATCTTCCTATTTTCCGAGGGGTCCCAGGAATGAAGCCTGCTAGCGTCAAACGCACCATGAAATCGCTGCCTTTGTTAGCCGCCGTGTTTGCCACGCTCGGCGCGGGTGCCGCGCAGGCGGTGCCAGTGATTCCAGGGTCATACGGCTACGGCATGGACACGCCTGCGGGTCGCGGCGGCACGGTGTACAAGGTGACTAATCTCAGCGCCGACGGCAGCGGCTCGCTCAAAGCCTGCGTCGATGGCACCACCGCACGCACCTGCGTGTTCGAAGTGTCCGGTGTCATCCGTCTGACCTCCGACCTCACGATCCGCAACAGCAAGATCACGATCGCCGGCCAGACCGCACCGTCGCCGGGCATCATGATTCGCGGCGTGGGCATCAAGATCCAGGCCTCGGACGTGCTCATCCAGCACATTCGCGTTCGCACCGGTGACGATCTCAACGGCCCCGACCCGGACAACCGCGACTCGCTCAAGATCGAAGGCAACGCCGCGAAGCCGGTGCGCAACATCGTCATCGATCATTGCTCGTTCAGCTGGGCGATCGATGAGATCGCCAGCGCCTGGGGTGTGACCGACAACATCACCTTCACCAACAACATTTTCGCCGAGCCGCTCAATGAATCCATCCATCCGGCGTACTCGGGTGATGGCGTGCAGAAGCACGGCTTCGGCGTGTTGTATGGCAGCTCGCCCGGCAGCAGCTTCACCATGGTCGGCAATCTGTTCGCGCACATCGTGGAGCGCAACCCGCTGTCGCGCGCCAGCGAGTTCGTGTTCGTCAACAACGTGGTCTACGACCGTGGAACGATGGACCTCGACCTGCAGAGCCAGGACGGCGTCATCACCAAGAGCTCGGTCGTCGGCAACGTATTCCTGCGCGGGCCCAGCTTCTCGCGCGACACGCGCCCGATCTTCGTCCGCACCACCGGCAGCCAGTCCTTGTTCTCCGGCAGCCGCGTGTACACGCACGACAACGTTGCCCCGGAATCGACCAACGGATTGATCACGCTCACCGGCGGCGACATCATCTCGAGCCTGATGCAGACGGTGACGATGCCGGTCTGGAACGATGGTCTCACCCATCGCCCCACCGCGAACAACGCGGTCTACGATCGCGTGCTCAAGTTTGCCGGTGCGCGTCCTACAGACCGCGACGCCGTCGACAAGCGCGTCGTGCAGAGCGTGAAGAGCCGCAACGGACAAGTCATCAACTGTGTTGCGGCCAGTGGCACTGCGCGCTGCGCGAAGAACGCCGGTGGCTGGCCTTCATATGCACAGAATCGGCGCGCGCTGACGCTGCCGGCGAACCAGGGCACGGTGACGGCAAACGGCTACACCAATCTCGAGAACTGGCTGCACTCGATGGACCAGAGTCTCGCGGGAGTGGTTCAGGCCGAGAGTCCGACATCGCCGCCGGCGCTGTCAGTGCATTGATTACACAGTTGGCTCGTCGCCTCGACGTGTAATCGTCGGGCGATAGGCGAAGTGCCCAAGGGCCGGCGTCGCTGACGTCGGCCTTTTTCTATTCTGCACGGGCGTGAGCAGCGAATACCAACACCAGATAAGTCAGCCCATCATCTTCAAACGCGGCACCTCTCTGGCGGCGCCCGTTTTGCTGTGGCTCATGGATGCATTGCCGGCCGTCCTGGCCGGCGTGATGTTCTATCCACTGACACGAATCTACGACGTCGACTTCGACAAGCCATTCCTGGTGCTGTCGATCGTCGCCGCCGCGTTCACGCTCGCCTTCATCCCGTCGCGCAATTCCAGCTCGCAGATCGTTTCCGGCCGGCTCGAACTGGCCACCAATCTGTTGCTTCGCTGGGCGGTGCTGGTCGCGTCGCTGCTGGCGCTCGGCTACGTCACCAAATTCTCCGAAGACTTCTCGCGGCGCGTGGTGGTGACGTGGGTGCTGGTGACTCCGGTGTTCCTGGTGATGCTCTCGCTGCTGTTGCAGAGCGTGACCCGTGCCTTGCTGCGCGACGCGGCACAGGCGCGACGCGCCGTCGTCGTCGGCTGCACCTCTCCGAGCATGGAGCTGGTCAAGCGGCTCAAGCTGCACGTCGAGCTCGGCATCTCGGTCGCCGGATTCTTCGACGATCGCGGCAGCGACCGCCTGGGGTGCTCAGACCACGCGCAGCTGCTCGGGCGTTTCGAGGACGTCGCGGCCTTCGTCAACGGGCGAAACATCGACATGATCTTCATCGCCATCCCGCCGGGGCAGGTGGCGCGCGTGCGAGATCTGGTGCATGACCTCGGCGACACCACCGCGTCCATCTACTTCCTCCCGGATGTGTCCGGCTTCGACATGATCCAGCAGCGTGCCAGCGAGATCCTCGGCATGCCGGTGGTGGCGATGTGCGAAACGCCGTTTCATGGCTATCGCGGCCTGGTCAAGCGCCTCATGGACGTGACCTTCGCCGGCATCGCAGTCCTGCTGCTGTCGCCGCTGTTGTTAGGCATCGCCTGGGCGGTCAAGCGCAGCTCGCCCGGGCCGGTGCTGTTCCGCCAGCGGCGCTACGGGCTCGACGGTCACGAAATCAACGTCTTCAAGTTCCGCACCATGAAGGTGTGCGAAGACGGCGCGCGCGTGACGCAGGCGGCGCGCAACGACAGCCGCGTGACGCCCATCGGCAAGCACCTGCGGCGCTGGTCGCTCGATGAATTGCCACAGCTCATTAACGTATTGCAGGGAACCATGAGCATCGTAGGACCACGCCCACACGCGGTCGCACACAACGAGGAATACCGAAAGCTCATCAAACGGTACATGGTGCGACACAAGGTTTTGCCGGGCATTACAGGACTTGCGCAGGTGCGCGGCTGTCGCGGTGAGACCGCCCGAGTGGAGCTCATGGAAGCGCGCGTGCTGTTCGATCTCGAGTACATGCGTCGGTGGTCGCCGATGCTGGATCTGGAAATCATGCTGGCCACCGTAGTCGCGGTGGTGAAGACGGACACCGCCTACTGATGAGTCGCCCGCCGGTCGTTACCGTATTCACCGATCTCAGACGAGTCTGACGCATGCCGACGATTCTCGGATTCGCCGCGCTGTTCATGCTGGCAACGGATGCGCTCAATCTGGAGCTCAGCTTGGCGCCGGGCCTGTCGGTCAAGAACCTGCTGCTCTACATGATCTTCGTGCTGCTCGCGCTGCGCATGGTCGTGGGCCGCGGCAGCGTCATGGACATGCGCCAGATACAGGGCGCCTTCATCGTGCTGATCGCCTACGCCATCGTCACGCTGCTGGTGGCCGGCCTGCTCATGAACTATCCGCACTACGACCTGATGCAGAGCGCCATCAAGCTCAAGAGCGGACTCATCGATCACTACATCTTCTTCGCGGTCTGCCTGTTCGGCGTGCAGACCAGCGAGGATGCGATGAAGGTGATCAAGGGGCTGCTGCTTGGCGCCTTGTTCGCCAACATCCTGACGATTCTCGACGCCACCCACGTGATCAGCCTCGGCTTCAAGATCCGTGAAGACGGCCGCACCACCGGCGCGATCGGCGAGTCGAATCAATACGCGGCGTTCATCATCCTGTTCCTGCCGCCCACGGTCGCGGCCGCCGTCGCCACCCACGGAATGCGCCGGTTGTTCTGGTTCGGTGCCGCGCTGACCGGCGTCATGGCGTTGGTCATGACGGCGTCGCGCGGCGGATTCGTCGGCCTCGCCATGGCCTGCGCCGTGGGCGCCTATCTATACCGCCACCTGATTTCCTACAGCCGCATTTCCGGCTGGGTGTTCGGCTCGCTCATCCTGCTGGTCCTGGTGGTGTCGCTGTCGCCCTACGGCAACCTGCTGGCGGAGCGCATGATCGGCACCTCGGGTTCGATCGATGCCAACACGGCTTCGTCCGGACGCAGCGATATCTGGCTGGACGCCCTCGCAACCATGTTCGCGCATCCCATCACCTTCGTGACCGGCTTCGGCTGGGACGCGTACTGGTCGATGCCGTTCCAGTACTCACCGCACAATCACTACATCGGGTTGTGGTTCAACCTGGGGCTGCTCGGGCTCGGCCTCGGGTCCTATCTACTGTTCACCGTCATCGGGCGTGCGCGGCGCGCCTCGCTGGTGGCGGCGCCGCCGGTGCGCGGTCAGCTCATCGCCTTCGTGCTCGGCGCCACCGGCGTCTGCACCGCCATCTTTTTCGTCGACCTGCACAACCCCTGGTTCTATTTCTGGATGTACGCCGGCCTCATCATGCGCATGGCGCTGTGCGTCCAGCAGAATCCCGCGACAGTGCCAGCGACGATGCCGCGCACGCGCCGGCACGCGCCGGCGCGCGATCCGTACGGCTGGACGCAGCCGGTGTCCCGCTCATGAGCGCTCGCAAGATCTGCATCGTCGGGCTCGACTCGTACGGCATGTTGTCGGGCGAGGGCAATCCGAAATACATCGGCGGCGAGGCCATCCAGCACGTGTTGCTGGCGAAGGCCTGGCGCGATCTCGGCCACGACGTGTCGATGATCGTGCACGACGAAGGGCAGGGTGCGCGTACCGAAGTGGACGGGATCAAGGTAATCGCCGCGCATACGCGTGATGGCGGCATCCGCGGCCTGCGATTCTTCCATCCGCGGGCCACGAAGCTGCTCTCGGCACTCATCGCCGCGGACGCGGATGTCTATTACCAGTCGCCCGCCGGCGCCAATACGGGAATCACCGCGTGGTTCTGCCGCGCCACCGACCGGCGCTTCATTTTCCGCGTCGCCTCGGACAGCGATTGCGGTCTCGAGCACGAACGCATCCAGTTCTGGCGCGATCGCAAGCTCTACCATTTCGGTTTGCGGCGCGCGAATCTGATCGCGTCGCAGACGGATTACCAGGCGCGGCTGCTGCGCGAGAATCATCGCCTCGAGAGCGTCGTGCTCAACATGATGGTGGAAGTGCCGCGCACCACCGCCGCGGTGGACAAAGATATCGACGTGCTGTGGGTCAGCAACCTGCGC
Organism: Steroidobacteraceae bacterium; assembly: GCA_035995425.1. Classification (GTDB taxonomy): domain Bacteria; phylum Pseudomonadota; class Gammaproteobacteria; order Steroidobacterales; family Steroidobacteraceae; genus CADEED01. The sequence goes on along the minus strand of DASYKM010000162.1, from coordinate 5,588 downwards.
GCGCTGAAGCGCCCCGAGCTCGCCCTCGAGCTGGCGCGTCAATTGCCGCAGGTGAAGTTCACGCTGGCCGGCGGACCGATGCCGGGCGGACAGACCTACTATGACGACGTCGAGGCCTCCGCCGCACGCCTGTCCAACGTGACCATGCTCGGACCGGTCCGTTATCGCGACAGCGGCACGCTGTTCGACCGCGCCCGGATCTTCATCAATACCTCGACCATCGAAGGCTTTCCAAACACCTTCCTGCAAGCCTGGATACGCAGCGTGCCCGTGGTGACGTTCTTCGACCCCGATGGACTGGTGAAGCGCTTCGCGCTTGGCCGGGTTGCGTCGTCGCTCGATGAGATGCGCGAAGCGATTCGTGACCTGGTCGAGAACCAAGCCGGGCGCGACACGCTCGGACGCAACGCGCGCGAATTCGCCATGGGCGAGTACACCACGGGCGTCGCCGCTCGCTATCTCGATATTCTGAATCAACATTCGCCGCAGCTGCGGTTAGGCGCCGCGAATGGCGCCAGCCAGGGAGCCGATCTGCCATGACCAATCCAACCTGTCTTGCATCTCCCATGAACGAACCGCTGACACTCGTGACAGCGCGTGAGGCACATGCCGTGACGACGCCAGCCTGCGATGTGCTGTTCGTGCTCAGCAGCCTTGCGGTGGGCGGTTCGGAGCGCAAGATCGCGCGCATGGCCAATCGCCTCAAGGAAGAGGGCATGGCGGTGAACCTGGCCTGCCTCAACGCGCCATACACGCTCGAGCCGACGCTGCGGCGCGATGTTCCGCTGACCAAGCTCGAGCGCCGTGGAAAGTTTTCGCTGGCCACGGTGTTGCGCCTGCGGCAGCTGATCGTGCGCGACCGGCCGGCGACAGTGGTGGCGGTGAACCTGTATCAGGCGCTGTATGTCGCCTGCGCCACGTTCCTGCTGCCGCACCGGCCGCGCATCGTGGCCCTGGTGAACACTTCGACGTTCCGCGGACGCCACTTTCGCAAACGTCTCTATCAATCGGTGCTGGCGCGTTTCGACCAGGTGGTGCACGGCTCGCAGGCGCAGAGCCGGTTCTGGCAGGGCGCCGGCACGCCCGCGGCGGACAAATCCACGGTCATCTACAACGGCGTGGATTCGGCGCACTTCGAGCCCATCGTGGCTTTCGAAGCCGCGAAGCGTTTGCGCGCCTCGCTCGGGGTCAAGCCCGGCGCGCTGCTGCTCGGCAGCGTCGGCCGGCTGGCGCCGGAGAAGAATCACGAGGTGCTGCTCACGACGTTGCGTCGCTTGCGCGTGGCGCGCGTCGATGCGCATCTGGTCATTGCCGGCAACGGCCCATTGCGCGAGAAATTGCTGAGGCGCGCCGCGGAACTGGAAATTGCGGACCGCGTGAATCTGGTCGGCGAGTTCGAGGATGTGCGGCCGGTGCTGGCGGCGATCGACGTATTCGTGCTGCCCTCGATCGCCGTGGAATCGTTTTCCAATGCCGCGCTCGAGGCGATGTCCATGGGTCGCCCGGTGATCCTCTCGGACATCGGTGGCGCGCGCGAGATGATCGACGACGGCGTCGAAGGCTACGTGGTATCGGCGACCGAGCTTCCGGCTCGCCTGCCGGCGATCATCGCCGCGCTGTATTCGGATACCCGCAAACGCCAGGGCATGGGAGCAGCAGCGCGCGCCCGGGCCGTAAGCCGCTTCTCGGTGGCCGGCATGGCGGCGGCGTACCGCGGTCTCCTGCACGGCGGGGTATCGTAATGAGCGCCGATCCCACCACCATGCTCCTGCCGAGGGTTGCCGCGCCGCGGGCGCCGCAGCCGCGCGAGGCGCGGGTGCGGGTATTGCAGATGGGTCCGGCGCTCGACGTGCGCGGCGGCATCAGCTCGGTCGAGCAGCTCATCTGCGACTATCTACCGCCGTACGCATCGATCCGCCACGTGGCCACCATGACCGAAGGCGCGAAGCTGGCGAACGCCGCGGTATTCGCGCGCGCCGTGCGTTCGCTGGCGCGTACGCTCGAGGGCATCGAGCCGACCATCGTGCACATCCATTTCGCCTCGCGCGGCAGCACGCTGCGCAAGCTCATCCTGGCGAACATGGTGACGCGCGCGCGACGGCCGTTGATCCTGCACGCGCATGGCGCGGGTTTCGACCAGTTCCATCGCGACCTGTTCGGGCCGGTGCGCAATCTCGTGAGCCGCACCTTGCAGCAGGCGAGCGTGCTGATCGCGCTGTCGAGCCAGTGGCGCGACTTCTATGTCAACGAATGCGAAGTGTCGCCCTCGCAAGTGGTGGTGCTTCCGAATCCGGTACGCGTACCGGCAAGGGTTGCGGATCGCGCCGGCCGCCCGCAGGTCCAATTCCTGCACCTCGGGCGTCTCGGGCGCCGCAAGGGCGGATATGACCTCATGAACGCATTCGCCGCCTTGCCGGAGGCGATGCGCGCCCGCGCCCGCCTGGTGCTTGCCGGTGATGGCGATGTCGAGGGGCTGCGAAAAATGGCGGAACCCTTCGGTGAACGCGTGCGCGTGCTGTCCTGGATCGACGCGCACGAGCGCGATCGGCTGCTCGCCGAGAGCGATGTGTTCGTGTTGCCTTCGTATGCCGAGGGTGTGCCGATGTCGCTGCTCGAAGCGATGGCGGCGGGGCTGCCCTGCATCACGACGCCGGTCGGCGGCATTCCCGATGTGTTCACGCACGGCGCGGAAGGGTCGCTGGTGGCTCCCGGCGACGCCGGACAGCTGCGCGCCGCCATGAACGCCTTCATCGACGACGAGCCAGCGCGGCTGGCGGCCGGCCGGCGTGCCTACGAACGTGCGCGCGCCTTCGACGTTCATGTGTATGCGCGCAGGCTCGCCGATATCTACCAGCGCATCGCGCCGGTGGCGGAAATGCGGGAGACGGCATGAACGCGGTGACGACGTTCGCGGTCATGATGAAGAAGCATGTGCTCGGGCAGAGCCTGATCCGCCGCAATCCGTTCTACTACGATCGCTCGCGCGAAGTGCTGGTGCAGGCGGACGGCGGCAGCTTCGATGAGCGACTGGCCTGGTCCGACGAACAGGTGCGGCGCACGCTGCAGCAGGCGAAGCGCACCGGCTACGGTCGTTCGGTGAACGGCGACGATCGATTGCAGAGCTGGCCGCTGCTCGAAAAGGAGAGCCTGCGCCATGGACTGCAGGCGTTCACCGTCGGCAACACCTGGATATCCGCGCCCGCCACCACCGGCGGCACCAGCGGCGTGCCGCTCAAGGTGCTGCGATCGCTCGAATCCATCGTGTTCGAGCAGGCGAGCATCGACGCCGTGATCGCCTCGCTCGGCGTCGACGCGCGGCTGGCGCGCACCGCCGTGCTGCGCGGGGACAATCCGCGCGACATCGTGGTCTCGCCGAATCCGGAGTCCGAGATCATCAGCAACGGCCGCATCATGACCATGAGCGCCAACGCGGTGACCCACACCAGCGTCGAGCACATCGCCAATTCCCTGGAAGCATTCGCGCCGCAGCTGCTGTGTGCCTATCCGAGCGCGCTCGAGACCCTGGCGCGCTACCTGCGCGACACCGGCCGCCGATTGTCCATACCCGCGGTGGTGACGTCCTCGGAAGTGATTCGCGCCGATGCCTGGTTGTTAGTCGAGCAGATGCTCGGCTGCCGGCTGGCCGACTACTATGGTCAGGCCGAACGCATCGCCTTCGCGTACGCCAACGCGCCGCGGGAATACCGCTTCCAGCACGGATACTCGCGCGTGGAGCTCATTCCCTACGACGGCCAGCCCCTGCCGCGCGACAGTGAGCACCGTCTTTACGAGGTGGTCGGTACGTCTTTCTGGAATTCACTGCTGCCCATCGTGCGCTATCGCACCGGCGACCTGGTGCGTCTGCCCGCGAGCTGGGGCGAGCGCGAATTGACCGAGCTCTCGCTGGGTTTGCGCACCTTCGAAGGCGTGCTCGGTCGTGAACAGGAGATCATCGTCTGCCCGAACAGCATTCGCATCACCGGCATCGGATGCGTGCCGCACGACGTGAACAACCTGCTGCGCTTCCAGGTCGTGCAGGAGGATCTCGACCAGGCGCGAATCTTCGTGCTGCCCACCGCCGGCTTTTCCACCGCGGATGCCGAAACACTGCTGGCGAATGCCCGCAGCCGGATTCCCGCCGAGGTGAATCTGACCGTGGAGATCGCGCCGCGGCTCGAGCGTACGCCGCGCGGCAAGACACCGCTCATCGTTCACCGGCCGCCGGTTCACGACGCATTGCGCCGCCACGGCCTGGAGCCGCTGTTCACGCGCTGATCTATGCAACAGCCTGGATGGTATCTTCAGCGACTTCGCGTTATGTCCGGCGCGGAGGTTGCGCATCGCGTGGTGCGCAGCCTGCGCTCGCTCTCGCAAAAATTCACCTCGCACGAGTTGCCGCCGCGCGATGAAGATGCGCGCGACCTGCGGTTTCTGCCGCCGTTCATCGCCATCGCTCCGGAGCACCTCACGGTCGCGGCCGAACGCATCCTTGCCGGTCGTTACACCTTCTTCGATCTCGAGGATTGCGAGCTCGGCGATCCGCCACAGTGGAATCGCGATCCGCTGACGCAGCGCGCGGCGGGCGGACGTCGCGCCAGTGCCATCGACTATCGCGACGAGCGCGAAGTCGGCAACATCAAGTATCTGTGGGAGCCAAACCGGCACCTGCATCTGCCGGTGCTCGCGCAGGCGCACGCGCTCACCGGCGATCCGCGCTACTCGCTGGAAATCCAGGCGCAGGTCGAGTCGTGGATCGAGCAGTGTCCGGAAGGGTGGGGTCCGAACTGGATCAGCCCGCTCGAGCTCGGCATTCGCCTGATCAACTGGAGCATCACCTGGCAGCTGCTCGGCGGCATGCGCGCGAAGGTGTTCGCGACGCCTGACGGCGCGGCGTTCCGTGAGCGCTGGCTGAAGTCCATCTACAGCCACGCGCGCATGGTCGCGGGCAACCTGTCGCGCTATTCCTCGGCTAACAATCACCTGATCGGCGAGGCGGCCAGTGTATACGTGGCCGCTTCCACCTGGCCGCTGTGGCCGCAGATGACGGAGTGGGGCGCGCGTTGCCGCGACATCCTCGAGCAGGAGTGCCATCGGCAGAACGCGCCGGACGGCGGCAATCGCGAGCAGGCTTTCGCCTACCAGACATTCGTGCTCGATTTCCTGCTGATCGCGGGCCTGGCGGCGCGCGCGCGCGGCGAGGATTTTTCGCCGGTCTACTGGCGACGCATCGAGGTGATGGTCGACTTTCTCGCGTCGATGACCGACGTCGCCGGGCGCCTGCCCATGATCGGCGATGCCGACGATGGTTACGTGGTCAAGCTCGCGCCGGAGCCGGGATTCTCGCCGCACCTGTCGCAGATCGCCACCGCCGCGGTGTTGTTCAATCGCCCGGACCTCGCCGCCAAGGCCGGCGCGCTCGACGGCAAGACCGCGACTTTGTTAGGCGTCGAAGCGGTGCGGCGGCTGGCGCAGCTCAAGCAACGCGGACGGAATCGCCCGCAGCCCCGGCTGCAGTTCGCCGAGTCCGGCTACTATCTGCTCGGCACGGCCTTCGACACCCCGGATGAAGTGCGCCTGCTGGTGGACTC
>DASYKM010000161.1:0-4929 GCA_035995425.1 Steroidobacteraceae bacterium | reverse complement strand
GAAGGAAAAGGGGACATTCCTATTTTCCATTCGTGCGCGGACTTCGCTTGAAAGTCATGGCTAGGAAAATAGGAATGTCCCCTTTTCCTTCGCCGGCACCACTATCCCATGGATGAACTGTCACTCCTGATCCAGCGCGCGCATGCCGGTGACGAGGCGGCGCGCGAGCGCCTGTTCGCGGTGGCCTATGAAGATCTGCGTGGCCAGGCGCGGGCGCAGCTGCGCGGCGGCGGCCGCAATACGCTGTTGAACACCACGGTGCTGCTGCACGAGAGCTTTCTGCGCTTCCAGCGCGCCGGCAAGCTCGCGGGTACCGAGCGCGGCCACTTCTTCGCCTATGCGGCGCGCGTCATGCGCTCGGTCATCGTCGATTTCGCGCGCCAACGCCAGACCGAACGGCGCGGTGGTGATGCCGTGCACGTGACGCTCGACGCGCAGTTCGCCGACAATCTGCGCGCCGGCGAAGACGAAGTCCTCCAGATCAACGAGGCCATCGAGGCGCTGCAGCACGAAGACCCGCGGCTGGTGCAGGTGGTCGAAATGCGCTATTTCGCCGGCATGACCGAACAGGAAATCGCCACCGTACTGGGAGTTACCGACCGCACCGTGCGGCGCGACTGGGAGAAAGCGCGGCTACTGCTGGCGGCCATGCTGCGCTGATGTCCGGATCGGGTACGTCAGCGCGTCTGTAATTCAACGCCATGCCTATCACCGCCGCCGACTGGAAACGACTGAGCCCGCTGCTCAACGAGGCGCTCGATCTCCCGCCCGCGGAATGCGCGGTGTGGCTTGCGACCCTGCCGCCCGAGCACGCCGACCTGCGTCAGTCGCTCGCCGCCGTGCTGGCGCAGCGTAGCGCGATCGAAACCGGCGACTTCCTCGACCGCCTGCCCGAATTCAGCGCCGCCCCGGCGGCGCTGGCGCTCGGACCGGACACCGTCGTCGGTCCCTATCGGCTGCTGCGCGAGATTGGCGCCGGCGGCAGCGCCTCGGTCTGGCTGGCGGAACGCGTCGATGGGTCGATTCAACGCAAGGTGGCGCTGAAGTTGCCGCACCTGGGCCTCGTGGATCGCGGCATCGAAGAGCGCATCGCGCGCGAGCGCGAGATCCTCGCCGGTCTCGAACATCCGAACATCGCACGGCTGTACGACGCCGGCGTCGACGAGCGCGGCCGTCCCTATCTCGCGCTCGAATACGTGGATGGCGTGCCGCCCGACGAATATTGCCGCGTCGCCCGGTTGGACCTCCGCGAGAAGCTGGCGTTGTTCCTCGACATCCTGCGCGCCGTGGCCTTCGCGCACGCGCGGCTCATCGTGCATCGCGATCTGAAGCCTAACAACATCCTGATCGCCGAAGGCCGCCAGGTGCGCCTGCTCGATTTCGGCATCGCGCGGCTGCTGCAGCCTGAGCTGAGCCTGCGGGCGCAAATCACCGCCCAGAATACGATTGCGGGTGCAGCCGCGCTGACACCCGCCTACGCGGCGCCCGAGCAGTTCGCGGGCTCGCCGGTCACCGTGGCTACCGACGTCTATTCGCTAGGCGTCATCCTGTTCGAGCTGCTGAGCGGCAGCAGCCCGTACAAGCCGGAGGGACGATCGCTCGGCGCATACGAACAGGCGGTGCTGCATGGGGAGACAGCGCTGGTGAGCCGCGCCGCGCGACCGGCGGAGGCGCGGGTGCTGCGCGGCGACCTCGATGCGGTCGTCGCCAAGGCGCTCGAAAAAGACCCGGCCGACCGCTACGCATCGGTTGAAGCGTTCGCCAACGACATCGAGCGCCACCTGGCCCAGGTGCCGATCCTTGCGCGCCGCCGATCGTTCGCCTACGTGGCACGCAAGTTCGCGCGGCGCAATGCGCTCGCCCTGGCGATCGCGGCGGTGACGATCACCGCGCTGACGGTGAGTCTCGGCATTGCAGCGTGGCAGTGGCGCGATGCCGAGCGGCAGCGCGCGATGGCCGTGGAGCGACTGGCGGATTCAGAGGCCGCAGCGCAATTCACGTCCACGGTCCTCATCGAGGGCATGCAGCCGGGGGAGTCGTTGACGTTCGAGCAGCTCATCGCGCGCAGCGAGGAGATCGCGAAGCAAACCGGCCGCGACGATCTGCGCGCGCGCATCTTTGCCACGCAATTCCTTGCCGACTGGTATCGCGCCAACGGCCTGAACCGCCGTGCCGAAGAAATTCTGACACGTACCATCGACTCGCTGCCGCCCGATGCCCGACTGCTCGGTTCCACGCTGCGCTGCGCGCGTGCCTACACCTGGAGCCAGCTGGCTCGCGGCGAGGAGGCGGTGGCGGCGCTCGCCGGCGAAATCGCCCTCAATGACGGCGATCCGTCGGTGGCGGCCGATTGCCTGCTGCAGCGTGCGCGGCTCGCGACCGGCAGCGGTGACGCCCGGAATGCGCTCGACTTCGCCGAAGCCGCGCTGGCGCGTTACGAGGAAGCCGGTGTCGAGTCCATCTACGGCCGCACCGATCTCCTGAAAGCACTCGGCGCGGCCTACGCCCTGCGCGATGACTTCCCCGCTGCGCACGCGAAGTATCGTGAGGTGCTCAAACTATTCGACACCGCCGGCCGCGGCCGCAGCCGGCCGGCGGCGCATGCGCACGACGAATGGGCGAGCGTCTGGATGAATGCGGGCAATCCGCTGCGCGCGCTCCAGGAGATAGACATCGCATGGACGATGACACGCGAGCTGTCGCCCAATGCGCAACCCACGGACAGCCGCGTCGGGCGGCGCGCGCGCATCCTCGGCCAGCTCGGGTTGTTAGCGGAGTCGGCAGCCGAGTGGCAGCAGGCCCTCGAGTTGTCGCGGGCGCGCGGCAACCTGGCGAATGTCGCCGGTGCCCACATCGGGCAAGCCGAAGTGGCCACCCTGCAAGAGCGGTTCGAGGAGGCGCAGCACCAGCTGCAACTCGCCGAGGCGGCCTTGCGCGAGAGCGCGGTGGCGGCGAACGACGTGCTCAACAGCCGTTTCGCGCTCACCAACGCGGCGCTGCTCGCCGCGCGCGGCAATTCGCGTGGCGCCACAGCCGAGCTCACGCGTGCGCTCGCGCAATACCGCGCGCAGGACTGCTGCCGTGCCCACATGGCGCTGTCGCTGGCGATGCGCGGTGAGCTCGCGCTTCGCGACGGTCGCGTTTCCGACGCGGCAACGGATGCACGCGATGCGCGCGAACTCGCGCCGCAGATCGCCAACGACTCGTTCTCCCGTTTCACCGGCCGCGCGTGGTTCGTGACCGGCCTCATCTACGAGAACCAGGGGAAGCGGCGCGAAGCGCGCGATGCATTCGCCAACGCCGCGGCGCAGTTCGCCGGCTCGGTGGGCGAGAAGCACGGCGACACGTTGCGGGCCCGCGAGGCGCTGCAGCGCATGTCCTGATTCAGGGGATCGCGGCGTCCTACTCCACGTGACTTCCCTTGTCCTGGAGAAAAGTGAGTAACCAATGAAAGTGAACCGCATCCTCGCCGCTCCGTTTGCGCTCGCCGTTGCGCTCGTCGCCACCCGTTCCGCGGCCACGGACGACGCGGCCGCGGCCGTGGCCGCGCTCGACACCGCGTATCAGGCGGCGGTGGAGAGCAACGACTGGCAGGCCATGGATCGCATCCTGCATCCGGAATTCACGCTGGTGCTCGGCGACGGCAGCGTTCATTCACGAGCCGCGCTGATCGAAGCGGCGCGCATCAGGAAGTTCGAGTTCGAGAAGCAGGTGGAAATGCCGGGCACGCAGACCGTGCGGTTGTTCGGCGAGAACACGGCGACGGTCACCGCGCTGCTGTGGCTCAAGGGCAAGCGCGGGAACGGTCAGAGCAAGTTCGACTACAAGCTCTGGTTCAGCGACACCTATGTGCGCACCAAGGATGGTTGGCGCTATGCATTTGGGCAGGCGTCACTGCGGTTGCCGTGAACGGGAAGTGGTTTGAAGAGGGACGCGCACGTCATCGCAGCGTCCCCCTCCCCGTCAGAAGCGTCTCATCAATGACGTTGGCGGATTGCCCGCTCGGCCATGCGGTCGATCAGCGATGGCGCGAGTAGTTTGAGCCACCGGCCCAGCTTCCCGCGCGCCGACATCACCACCAGCCGTTCGCGCTTGTCGATGGCGCGCGCGATGCGTTGCGCGCAGTCCTCGGCCGTCATGATCTTCGCCTGCACCATCGGCGAGTCGCCGAGCGGTTCGCCGTCCGGCCCGATGGCGCGTTTGTGAATCTCGCTGACCACGAAATCCGGCGCGATCACGCTCACATCGACACCGGTGCCGCGCAATTCGATGCGCAGCGAATCGAAGAACCCGACCAGCGCGTGTTTGCTGGCGGCGTACCCTGAGCGCTCGGGCACACCAGTGAGGCCGGCCAGGCTCGCCACCGCGACCAGCAATCCCTTCGACTGCTTCAGATGGGGCAGGGCCAGCGCCGTCAGGCGCACGGGTGCCAGGTAGTTCACTTCGATCACCCGGTCGAAGATCGAAAGATCCTGTAGCGCATCGAAACGGCTCCACATCGTGATGCCGGCGTTGTGCACCACCACGTCGATGCCGCCGAAAGCCTTGACCGTTTCCGCCACGAGCCACTCGCAGTCCTGCTGGTTGGTGACGTCGGTGGGCAGAGCCCGCGCTTCGCCGCCGCGCGCGCGGCATTCCTGCGCGAGCGACTCCAGGCGCTCCCGGTCGCGGGCCGCCAGTGCCAGGCGTGCGCCCCGGGACGCAAGCACCAGCGCCAGCGCGCGGCCGATTCCCTCGGAGGCACCGGTCAGAATGATCCTCAATCCCTTCATCATTGGCCCTCCACCTGAGTCGGCTACACTCCGGCGCCTAACATCATACGGCTGGCGGACACTTCACGCGCATGGGCTGGTTGCTGCGACGATTCTTCAAGTTGTGGGTACGCGCGAGTGTGCAGCCTGCCGAGGCGCCCGTGGCGCTCACGGCGCC
>DASYKM010000160.1:0-4672 GCA_035995425.1 Steroidobacteraceae bacterium | reverse complement strand
GACGCCGACGGCGGCGAATACCTGGCGGATCAGACCGTGGTCGTGGACAAGGGAATGATCGCGAGTGTCGGGCCGGCGAATGCGGCGACCGTGCCGGCGGGCGCGCAAGTGATCGACGGACACGGCAAGACGCTGATCCCGGGTTTGTGGGATTGCCACATGCATGTCGCGAACGACTTCACCGGCCTGCAGGAACTGTCGATGGGCGTCACGTCGATACGCGACCCCGGCAACGACGACAAGCTGACGATCGACCGGCGCACGCGCGTGGCGAACGGCCAATTGCTGATGCCGCACGTGTATCCGTCCTCGCTCATCGACGGCAAGGGGCCTAACACCGCGCAGGTCGCGAACGTCGCGACGAGCCAGGCCGAGGCGATCGCCTGGGTCGACAAGGCCAAGGCCAACGGTTTCACCGGCGTGAAGTTCTACGGCACGTTCAATCCCGCCTGGCTGCCGGCGTCCATCGCGGAAGCGCACAAGCTTGGGTTACATGTGCATGGGCACATACCGCAGGGCATCCGCCCGATGGATGCGATCAGCGCGGGCTACGATGAGGTCACGCACATCAACTGGGTGGTGATGCAGGCGATGCCCGACAGTGTCGTCGCGGTGTCGAACGGCATCATGCGATTCGAAGGGCCGGGGCGCTACGCGAAGGATTTGAATCTCGACACCAACGCGGCACTCAAGTCGATCATCTCGACGATGGCGGCGAAAGGGATTTACAACGATCCGACCATGGTGGCGTTCGAGGGCCTGTATGTCCCCGAGAATGGCGACCTGTCACCCGCGTACGCACCGTTCGTCGGCACGTTGCCACCGTCCACGGAGCGCGGCTTCCGTTCGGGTGGTTTCGCCGTGCCGAAGGATCTGACGCGCGCCGACTATCGCGCGAGCTGGGCGAAGATGGTCGCGCTGCTCGGCAAGATGCGCGCGGCCGGTGTGCCCATCGTCGCGGGCACCGACGGCGCGGGCATCGAGCTCATTCGCGAGCTCGAGATCTACGTGCAGGCTGGATTCACGCCCGCCGAGGCGATCGCCGCGGCGACGATCGTGCCGGCCAAGCTCGTGGGCCGGGACAAACAAACCGGTTCGATCAAGGTGGGCAAGGCGGCCGATCTGGTGCTCGTCGACGGTGATCCGTCGAAGCGCATTGGCGACCTGCGGCACACGCGCGTGGTCATGATGGACGGGAAACTGCTCGACGCCGATGCATTGCGCACGGCCGCCGGATTCTCGGGACGACCGAAGTAAGGATGAACGAAAGCTGAACGGCTGCTGCGCCGCAAGTTTGCGCCGCCTCATGCTCAGGACTACATTCGGCGCCATGAGACGCGCTGCGTGCCTGACCTCCATCTTCTTGCTAGTTGCCTCGCTACCCGCGGCCGCGGCTGCCAACCAGGAAATCATCCGCGAGGCGGTTCGCGCCGCTGCCGGCGCTGACAACAGCGGCCAGCAACCGCAACAGCCGCGACCACCGCAGCCACGGCAGTCCAACAACAACAATAGCAACAACGATTCTCCCACCCGGCACATCGCCGAGCAGGTGGTCGCGAACGGCAAGCGTTCCAGACACGGTGATGATGACCGCAATGGTCGTTACCACAATCCGCTTCCTTGCACGGTCTACACGGGCTGCCAGTTCGGTTCCCTCGGTGCGCCGACGTTCGACGAACTGCGCCACTTCTACCGCAACTATCCGGAAAGCGAGCTGTGGAACATCTGCATGGGCCGCCGCTCGCCGCCGTTCGCGTATGGGAGCCAGGGCGCCTGCATGATGATCGGCTCGCCGAACCCGCAGCGACCGGTCGATCTGCCGCGTTATCTCGAACATGGCGACGCACTTTCCGCGGAAGAAACCGAACTTCAGGCCGCGATCGAAGGGGAGATCGTCGACGTGGCAGTCGAGGAGACGGAGCTTCCGCCCTGCACGGAAAATGAAACGCTGAATCGCAAGCGGCCGCGCAGGAATTGCGTCGAGACGCCCAAGCCCGTCGAATAGAGCCGTCGTTGCGGTTCACGCCTATGGCGCTTGCCATTGGGAATCCCGATAGTCGGTGGCGCGACCAAGAGTCATGCCACTGCCCGTTTCACCTGTTGCCTCGAGAATCGCCGCGTCGGTCGCGACCGGGATGTTGTGCGCGTCCGGCGCGCTCGCGCAGCAGCCGGGCCCGCATTCCGGCGCGCAACTCCGCGCGAGATACGACGCGCTGACCCAGGCGCTGGCGCTCAGCCCGATCCAGCCGGGCCTGCAGGTGGAATCCATCGAGAGCTCGCGCGCGCCGCGCGGCGATGCTTACGCGATCATTCACTATCCCTTCGGGCTGGTCGCCACCGCATTCGCGAAACCGGCGACCTGGTGCGAGTCGCTGATCCTGCATCTCAACGTGCAGTACTGCCGCGCGAGCTCGCGCGGCGAAAGCGCGCTGCTCTCGGCGGCGGTTGGCAAGAAGACCAATCAGCCGCTCGACGACACCCATCGCATCAACTTCATATACGAGGTGGCGGCGGCCAGCCCGGACTTCATGCGCGTGGAGCTCGCGGCAAAAGAGGGGCCGCTCGGCACCGGCAACTACCTCATCGCGCTGGAGCTGATCCCGCTCGACGAGCAGCGCTCGTTCATGCACATCCAGTATTCGTACACGCAGGGTTTCCTGGCGCGCGTCGCCACCAGCGTCTACTTCGCGACCAGCGGTCGCGACAAGGTGGGCTTCACCTCGATCAAGGATGACGACGACGATCCGCCGCACCTGGTGCGCGGCATTCGCGGCGCGCTCGAGCGCAATACCATGCGCTACTACCTCGCCTTCGATGCCTATCTACACGCGCTCGACAGCCCCGTGCCGCAGCGCTTCGAGCAGAGCCTCGAGCTCTGGTTCGCCGACACGGAGCGCTTCGCGCGACAGCTGCGCGAAGTTGCGCACGACGACTACATCGCCATGAAGCGCGGCCAGTACGCGCGCCAGCAGACGGCGCGGTGAGCGATTGCGGCGGCCGCCGGTGCGTCGCCAGCCGCCGACATTGACGGTGGAGTGGTTAGACGTGAGACCATGCGCGCCGCGCCGGGAGCGCCCAACTCACGAGGTCTCGCATGCTTCACATAAGCCGATTGGTTGCGGTTCTTGCGGCCGCCGCGGCGCTCGCCGCCTGCAAACCGAAAACCGAGGCGCCGGAGCCGGCGTCCGCGAATGTCGAGGCCGCACCGAAGAGCGCGCTGCTGACGGCCTGCAAGATCAAGATGACCCAACCCGAGCCGCACGAATGGACTACCTATTGGGACCCGGCGCACACGCGCACCGTGAGCCGGAATCCGAGCGGCGTACGCTCGTATCACTGGGCGAATGAGGACGAGAAGAAGATCGCCAGCGACGCGAAGAATGCCATCCCGCTCGACCTGGTCTGCGGCAGCGACGACGACCTCGAGCCGACCATCCAGTTCGACATCACGACCTTCAATTCCAGCCCAACCGACGTGCCGCTTCAGCCTGCCACTTACGTGATTGCGCCAAAAGCCAGCCCTGCGAAAAACAAGCCGGGCGAGTTCATCGTCGGCATCATGTTGTTCAACAAGTCGATGTTCGCGGCCAAGAGCGGCACTCTCAAGATCGACCGCTTCGACATGGACGGCATCGCCGGGTCATTCACGATCGACGGCAACGAGATCCTCATGGGCAGCCGGCCCATGCACGTGGAAGGCACGTTCGACATGCCGTGCCGCAAGGCAATGCTGCAGGGTGGATGCCAGTCCAACAAGGCCGAACAACCGAACTGAAGCGGCGCGGAGCTATCGTCCGAGCGGACGCTCCAGCACAGTCTGCATGGTGTCGTTGCCCAGCGAAAGATAGATCTCTCCCTCGGAGCGCGCGAGGGAGAATTTCATGCGCCGCTCGAGTCTCGCGACGATGTTTGTCAGCCATTGGCGCTCGAATGCGAACACCTCGAGCTTCTCGGCGCGATGGATCTTCGCGGCACCGATTTTCACGGCCCACTGCCCCGCATCCTTGTGCGTATAGACCGCGACGCGCGGCGCCGCCTTGCTGGCCCGATGCAGCCGCTCGGCTTCGGGCAGCCCGATGTCGACCCACGTCATGAGCACGCCGGTGAGGTCGCGCACGAAGATCGCGGGTTCATCGGGATCCGAGAGGCCTTTCGAGAAGCCGATGCCCTCGGCGAATTCCAGGCAGTAGGCGAGCGTGCGCGTCACCAGGTAGTCGGGCGTTTCGCTCGGATGCTGGGCGACGCGCAGACTCAGGGATTCGTAGACGGCGCGATCGGCGTCCGCCAGCTCGATATCGAAAGTGTAGATGGTGGCTCCGAGCGCCAAGAGCCCTCCCGTGGAAGGCGATACTGACAGCTTCGGAGCGGCGGCGCGGAGAAACGCCGGCGGCTGCGCCCGGCTTACTGGGCCGCGGCGACCGCCGTTTCCTGTTCGGGCATGGTTCCATCGAGCGCCGGAACGAGCACTTCGGTGTAGAAGAACTTGAGCTCGTCCTTCTCGCAGCGATCCACCACTTTCTTGAGCGTGTTGGGCCACTGGTCCCAGAACTTCTCTTCGAGCTCGCTCGGCAGGTTCTTCTGCGCCACGTACATGTGCGCCGACATGAACGGCATCACTTCCATGCTGAAATCCTTGATGCCGGCTTCGCTCTTGATGCGGTTGACCTCCCAG
>DASYKM010000159.1:0-2411 GCA_035995425.1 Steroidobacteraceae bacterium | reverse complement strand
GACGGGCGCGAGTACGGTGTTCAGGTTCATCGCCTTCAGGCGCGGCCAATGAGGACGCATGTACTCCGCGCTGGAAGCGCTCGAATTGCCGAGCTCGCCGCCGAGAATCAGGAACGGCTTCCCGTCGACGATGAGTTGCTGGGTGCTGCCGTGTTTTTCCAGGCGCGGCGCGGCGGCCGGCGCGGCGAGTGCGGTGCCCAGCGCCAGGGCGAATGCGAGCAGTTGCTTCACGCGCCGGATGTTAACAATCGGGTGCACGGGCTTCGCGAAAACAGCTCGGCGGCCCAGTCGACGAAGACCCGCACTTTGGTCGAGAGATGCCGGTTCGCCGGATACAGCACATGCACCGGCAGCGGCGCGGGCTGCCAATCCTGCAGCACGGGCACGAGCTCCTGGTTCGCGTTGCTGGCGGAGACCATGAACGAGAGCAGCTGGCCGAGCCCGGTGCCGGCGCGCAAGGACGCGAAGTGGGCGCCGCTGTCGTTGACCGCGACGCGCGGACTCGGCGCGATCTCGATGCGCTTGCCGTCGCGTTCAAAGATCAATGGGCGCATGCGGCCGCTGCGCGGGAAGAAATATCCGGCGAGCACGTGGCCCGACTCTAGGTCCGTCGGGTGAGCAGGCGGCCGATGTTTCTCGAAATATGCGGGGGTGGCGCACGTGAGCCAGCGCATGTCGCCGATGTGACGCGCGACCAGGGTGGGCTCGAGCAGCGGTCCGCCGCGGATCACGCAGTCGACGTTGTCACCGATGAGATCCGCGGGGCGGTCGCTCACCCCGCACTCGACGTCGATCTCCGGGTACCGCGCGAGGAAATCGGGCAGCGCGGGCAGGATCAGGTAGTACGACATCGCACCGCCCGCGTCGATGCGCAGCCGGCCGCGCGGGCGCTCCTTCGCATGCGTGACCGAGGATTCGATGTCCTCGAGGTCGCCTAACAATCTCACGACGCGTTCGTAGTAAGCGGAGCCGTCGGGCGTGACCGTCACGCGCCTCGTGGTCCGGTTCAGCAGCCGGATGCGCAGGTGGCTTTCGAGTCCCTGGACCAGCTTGGTCACGGTGGGCTTGGGGATGCGCAGCGAATTGGCCGCGCTGGTGAAGGTGCCGGCCTCGACCACGCGGACGAAGACCCTCATGGCCTGCATTTGGTTGAAATTCGGGTTGCGCTCCATCGGTCCGATTATTCCCTATTGGAAACAAAGTTGTCATCAATGAGGGATTTATCGATCCAGGGTTACCTAATAGCCTCTCTCCAACGCGAAAACGCGCCCACAGCATGAAAACAGGAGAAAGCCATGCACAAGAAACTCACCGGAAAAGTCGCCCTCGTCACCGGCGGCTCACGCGGAATCGGAGCCGCCATCGCCCGCTCGCTGGCCGAAGACGGTGCCGACGTCGCCATCAGCTACGTCAGCTCGCCCGACAAGGCGAAAGCGCTGGTGCGCGAGCTCCAGGACAAGGGTGTGCGCTCGGGGGCCTTCCAGGCCGACCAGTCCAAGCCCGTCGAAGTGGCGCAGCTGGTCAACAAGGTCGCCGAACACTTCGGCCATCTCGACATACTCGTGAACAACGCCGGTGTGTTCATCACCGGCCCGGTCGGCGAGGTCAGTGACGAAGACGTCGCCAAACAGTTCGCCATCAACGTGGGCGGCGTGAACGCCGCGGTGCGCGAGGCCGCGAAGATCATGACCGACGGTGGCCGAATCATCACCATCGGCTCGATGGCCGCGATCACCTCGCCGTGGCCCGGCATCGCCGACTACTCGGCGACGAAAGGCGCGGTGTCCGCGTACACGCGCGGATGGGCGCGCGATCTCGGGCCCAAAGGCATCACCGTGAATGTGGTCGAGCCGGGTCCGATCGACACCGACATGAACCCGGCGAGTGGCGAATTCGCCGCCGTGCAGAAGGCGGGAGTGCCGCTCGGCCGATTCGGACGTCCGGAAGAAGTCGGCGCGACCGTCGCGTTTCTCGCGAGCAAGGACGCCGGCTACATCACCGGTGCGAGCATCGCGGTCGACGGCGGCCACAGCGCCTGAAGCTCGAGCGACCGAGGGCGGCCGGAGCCACGCTCCGGCCGCTCAGGTTTTCTCGAAGCGCGATTGCAGGAATTCCTGGACCGCCAGCACTTCTTCCGGCGTCAGATGCGAGAACCGCGCTTTCGCCGTGGGCGTCATGAGCTCGAAATGGCGCTCACCCGTGCCGACGCCATCGCGCATGAGGCGCGCGAACTGATCGGACGAATAACCTTTCACAGTCACCAACGAAGGCGCCGGCACCTCAGGCCGTCCGTTCAGATCCTGACCGTGGCATTCGCTGCAGAGATTCATGGCGAGATACGCGCCGCGTCCCGCCGGAATCGCCGGAGCTCCCGCGGCTTCCTCGACCTGCTGCGCGCCCGATTTGAATTT
>DASYKM010000158.1:0-21451 GCA_035995425.1 Steroidobacteraceae bacterium | reverse complement strand
GGCTGGTAGATGCTCCAGTAGATGATGACCAGCGCGATGAACGAAGGACGCACGACCGACAGCCAGTCCGGCAGCGGCAGCACCTGCGCGATCAGCGCCAGCAGCACCGTGAAGAAGACGGCCCAGCGCGGTTCGCCGCGTGCGAAGTTCATGGCGTCACCTCCGCTGGTTTGGAGGGCGCCGGTTTGACGGGCGCCGGTTGGACCGGCCCGGGGGCCGGCGCCGCGGATGGCGCTTCGACCGCCAGCGCTTCGGGCGAAGCGACCGATGCGGGAACGTTGGGGCGGCCCCATACGAACAGGACTTCGCGGTCGTTTTCGATGCCGGCGAGCGGCACGGCGTGAATCTGCGCCAGCGGCAAGGCCGGATCGCGTTGAACCTTGGTGACGCGCGCGACCGGCAGGCCGAACGGGAACACGCGGCCGAGACCGGAAGTGACCAGCAGGTCGCCGACCTTGACGTCGTAGTTCTGCGGGACATAGGGCAGCTCGAGGGAGGTGCTGCGTCCGGTGCCGAGCGCGATCGTGCGCACGCCGGATCGAACTACCTGCACGGGCAGCGCGTGCTCCGCGTCGGTGATCAGGATGATTTCCGAGCTGAACGGGCCGGTGCGGAACACCTGGCCCAGCACGCCGTCACCGGTGATGACGGGTTGCGATCGGTAGACCCCATTGCTGCCACCGCGATTGACCAGCAGCCGCTGGCGCAGCGTGGAGGTTTCGACGCTGATGACTTCGCCGACCAGGCGCTTTTCAATGACCTCGGGCAGAACCTGGCTGAGGCCGCGCAGCGTCGCGTTCTCTTGCTCGAGCGCCGCCTGTCGCATGGTGACGAGCTGCTGTTCGCGCAGGGCATTGCGCAGCTGATCGACCTGGGTTTGCAGCTTCTCGCGCGTGGTGAAACTCTCTTCCAACCAGCGCCACGCGGCGGACGGGGAGTTGACCGCGAGCTGCAGCGGGTAGATAGCAGCCTGGAGGCCGTAGCGCGCGGTGTCGAGGATGCCGCCTTTGCGGTCGTAAAACATCAGGACGACCGACACGACCGCATAACAGAAGAACCGGAAGCCGAACGACGGACCGCGTCCGCCACCGATGCGGCTGCCGCCGCTGCCGAATACGGCCACGGATTATTCCAGGCCGAAGCTTCCCGGCCCCACCTGGTCCTGGAGCTCCAGAATGCGACCGCCGCCACGCGCCACGCAGGTGAGCGGATCTTCGGCGATGACCACCGGCAAACCGGTTTCTTCCATGAGTAGTTTGTCGATGTCGCGCAGCAGCGCGCCGCCGCCGGTGAGCACGATGCCGCGCTCGGCCACGTCCGCGCCGAGCTCCGGAGGAGTCTGTTCGAGCGCCTGCTTCACGGCGCCGACGATGCCCTGCAGCGGTTCCTGCAGCGCTTCGAGAATTTCATTCGAGTTGAGCGTGAACGACCTCGGTACACCTTCGGAGAGGTTGCGGCCCTTGACCGACAGCTCGCGCACCTGCTGGCCGGGATAGGCCGCGCCGATTTCGATCTTGATGCGCTCGGCGGTGGCTTCACCGATGAGGATGCCGTAATTGCGGCGCACGTAATTCATGATGGCTTCGTCGAAGCGATCGCCACCGATGCGCGCCGAGGCGGCGTACACGATGCCGTTCAACGAGAGCACCGCGACTTCGGAAGTGCCGCCGCCGATGTCGAGCACCATCGAGCCGCGCGCTTCGTTCACGGGAAGTCCCGCGCCGACCGCCGCCGCCATGGGCTCACTAACTATCTGCACGCTGCGCGCGCCGGCGCCTTCGGCCGACTCCTTGATGGCGCGGCGTTCGACCTGGGTCGAACCGATCGGCACGCACACGAGCACGCGTGGCGAGGGTTTGATCATGCGATTGCCGTGCACCTTGCCGATGAAGTACTGCAGCATCTTCTCGGTGTAGGTGAAGTCGGCGATGACGCCGTCTTTCATGGGTCGGACCGCGTTGATGTGGCCCGGCGTGCGGCCCAGCATGTTCTTGGCTTCGGCGCCGACGGCGACGATGACCTTGCCGCGGCCGGAGTGATCGTCCTGCACCGCGACAACCGAGGGCTCGTTGAGAACGATGCCCTTGTCACGGACGTAAATGAGTGTATTGGCCGTTCCCAAGTCGATGGAAAGATCGCTCGAGAAATAGCCGCGCAAGCGTTTGAACATGGAGTAGCGACCGAAGCGCGAAAAAGTGGCGGCAATTTAACAATCTGCGCCACGCTCCACAAGGCAACAGGTATGATTCCGCGCACATTTCCAACATCTTTTGCTTGAGTTTTCGATGAGCCTCAATCGCGACCAGATCAACTCCATCGCGCATCTCGCCCGGCTTTCTCTCACCGATGCCGAGATACCTGTCTACCAGGACAGCCTTTCGAAGATCGTCGACCTGGTGGGCGAGCTCGATGCGGCGCAGACGGCGGGTATCGAGCCCATGGCGCATCCACTTCCGGGTCTCGCGCAGCGCATGCGCCCCGATGTCGTGACCGAAAAGGACCAACACGAGATCTACCAACGCAACGCTCCGCAAGTCGAAGCTGCGCTGTATCTCGTTCCCAAGGTCATTGAGTAAGAAGCCCTAAGAAAATGCACACGTTCACGCTGGCGGAGCTCGCAAAGAAACTGCGAGCCAAAGAATTTTCCGTGACCGAGCTCACGCAGAGTCTGTTGAGCCGCATCGAGGCATCGCAGCCTGCACTCAATGCCTTCATCACGGTGACGGCGGAGTCCGCCCTGGCGCAAGCGAAGGCTGCCGAGGCCTCTTTGGCCTCGGGAACGGCGGGCCCGCTCACGGGCTTGCCGCTCGCGCACAAGGACATCTTCTGTACGAAAGACGTCAAGACCAGTTGCGGGTCGCGCATGCTCGACAACTTCGTGTCGCCATATGACGCCACTGTGGTCGAGAAGCTCAACGCCGCCGGCATGGTGTCCCTGGGCAAGACGAACATGGACGAGTTCGCCATGGGCTCGTCCAACGAGACCAGCTATTACGGCCCGGTGAAGAACCCGTGGGACCTCAAGCTGGTGCCCGGTGGTTCCTCGGGAGGTTCGGCGGCCGCGGTCGCGGCACGCATCGCGCCGCTCGCCACCGCCACGGACACCGGCGGGTCGATCCGCCAGCCGGCATCGCTATGTGGCGTCACGGGCATCAAGCCCACCTATGGCCGAGTGTCGCGGTACGGGATGATCGCCTTTGCCTCCAGCCTCGACCAGGCCGGCGTGATTTCGCGCTCGGCCGAAGACGCCGCCCTGGTGCTCGAGGCCATGTCGGGTTTCGACCCGCGCGATTCCACCAGCGTCGATGCCCCGGTTCCTAACTACGCCGCGACACTCGACGCGCCGCTCGCCGGCCTGAAGATCGGACTCATCAAGGAGTTCTTCGACAAGGGCCTGGATGCTTCCGTGGAGAAGCTCATCCGCGAAGCGCTCAAGGTGTACGAGAAGCTCGGCGCGAAACTGATCGAAGTGAAGCTGCCGGCACTGCCGCTGTCCGTCCCCACGTACTACGTGGTGGCGCCGGCCGAGTGCTCCTCGAATCTCGCGCGCTTCGACGGCGTGCGCTATGGCTATCGCGCCAAAGATCCCAAGGATCTGATGGACCTTTACAAGAGGTCGCGCGGCGAGGGCTTCGGTGCCGAGGTCAAGCGCCGCATCATGACCGGCACCTATGTGTTGTCCGCCGGCTACTACGACGCGTATTACCTCAAGGCGCAGCGCGTGCGTCAGTTGATCAATTCCGACTTCAAGCGCGCCTTCCAGGAAGTGGACGTGCTCATGGGTCCTACCGCGCCCGATGTGGCCTTCGCCATCGGCGCGAAAGCTTCCGATCCGATCCAGATGTACCTCAACGACATCTACACGATTGGCGCGAACCTCGCCGGCGTGCCGGCGCTGTCGATTCCCTGTGGGTTCGTGCGCGACCTGCCCGTGGGACTGCAGATCGCCGGGCCGCACTTCGCGGAAGCCAGGCTGCTCAACGTGGCACATGCCTACCAGAAGGAAACCGACTGGCATCGCAGGATTCCCGCGGCTTACCAGAAGGAGAAGCTGTCGTGACCTGGGAGACCGTCATCGGGCTCGAGATCCACGCGCAGCTGTCGACGCAGACCAAGATCTTTTCCGGCTCGCCCACCGCTTACGGTTCTGCTCCGAATTCGCAGGCAAACCTCGTCGACCTTGCGTACCCGGGCGTGCTGCCGGTGCTCAACGTCGAAGCCGTGCGCATGGCGGTGAAGTTTGGACTTGCCGTCGATGCGGCCGTAGCCGCACGGTCGGTGTTCGCGCGCAAGAATTACTTCTACCCGGATCTTCCCAAGGGTTACCAGATCAGCCAGTACGAGCTGCCGATAGTCGGGAAGGGCCACATGGACATCGTGCTCGACGACGGCACGAAGAAGCGCGTCGGCATCACGCGCGCGCACCTCGAAGAAGACGCCGGCAAGTCGCTGCACGAAGGGTTGCCGAAGCTGTCCGGCATCGACCTGAATCGCGCCGGCACGCCGCTCATCGAAATCGTCTCCGAGCCCGACATGCGCTCGGCGAAAGAAGCCGTGGCCTACCTCAAGAAGGTACACACGCTGGTGCGGTACCTGGAGATCTGCGACGGCAACATGCAGGAAGGCTCGTTCCGCTGCGACGCGAACGTGTCGGTACGACGGGTCGGGGCGGAGAAATTCGGGACCCGCGCCGAGATCAAGAACATCAATTCGTTCCGCTACGTCGAGAAGGCCATCAATTTCGAAGTCGCGCGCCAGATCGACGTGCTCGAGAGCGGCGGCAAGGTGGTGCAGGAGACGCGGCTCTGGGATCCGGACAAAGGCGAGACGCGCAGCATGCGCTCGAAGGAAGAGGCGAACGACTATCGCTACTTCCCCGATCCCGACCTGCTGCCCGTGGTGATCGACGCGGCGTACATCGCCAAGGTGAAGGCCACGCTGCCCGAGTTGCCGGACCAGAAAGCCGCGCGCTTCGCGGCGCAGTTCGGACTGTCGGAGTACGACGCGGGCGTTCTCACCTCTTCGAAGGAGCTCGCGGCGTACTACGAAGAGGTGGCCAAACTACTTGCGGGTGGCAAGGAGCCTTCGAAGGAACAGGCCAAGCTCGCCGCCAACTGGGTGGCCGGATCGCTGGCCGCCGCCTTGAACGAACACAATCTCGAGATCGGCGGCAGCCGCATCGGCGCCGCGCGGCTCGCGGCCCTGCTGGGCCGGATCGCCGACAACACCATCTCGGGCAAGATCGCCAAAGACGTGTTCGAAGCGATGTGGGCCGAAGACCGCGACGCCGACGCCATCATCGAATCGAAGGGCCTCGAGCAGATCACCGATACCGGCGCGATCGAAAAAGCGATCGACGAGGTCATGGCGAAGAATCCTGGCCAGCTGGCGGACTATCGCTCGGGCAAGGACAAGCTGTTCGGCTTCTTCGTCGGCCAGGTCATGAAAGCCACGGCGGGCAAGGCGAATCCCGCGCAGCTCAATGAGCTGCTCAAGAAAAAGCTCGCCGGTTGAAACGTCGCGATGAGCGGGCCTGATCTCGTCCGTCGTTTCGTGCTCGATCGGCATCCCATCCGTGGCCACTCCGTGCGGCTGTCGAATGCCTGGGTGACGTTGCGCGAGCACCAGGACTATCCGCCTGCCGTGCGGCAGTTGTTAGGCGAGGCGATCGGGGCGGTCGTGCTGCTGGCGGCGACGCTCAAGTTCGATGGCACGCTCACGCTGCAATTGCAGGGCAAAGGCGTGGTCAGCCTGCTGGTGGCGCAGTGCACGCACGATTTCAAGGTGCGCGGCATGGCGCGGCATGATCCGCAGGTTCAAATGGAAGGCAGCGGCGAGACCGGTTTCCGCATCCTTGCCGGCGAAGGGACGATCGTGGTGACCGTCGAAGCGAGCGATCGGGCGTCCAGCTACCAGGGCGTGGTGCCCATCACCGGCAACTCGCTGGCCGAGTCGCTCGAGGCCTATTTCCACCAGTCCGAACAATTGCCCACGCGAGTCTTGCTGGCCGCGAACAGTGGCGTGGTGTCCGGCATGCTGGTGCAGCGCGTCCCGGGGGTCGGCGGCACGCAGACGCAGATGGATGACACGGCGCTCGATGCCGCGTGGCAGAAGGCCGAGGATTCGATGTCGTCGATCACCCGCGCCTCGCTGCTCGAAGACGATGTCGAGCAGCGGCTCATCAACATGTTTGGCATCGACGAGGTGCGTGTGTTCTCCGGCCACGAAGTGAAGTTCGAATGCCGATGCAGCCGCGACCGTGTCGCCAATGTGTTGCGCTCGCTCGGCGTCGAAGAAGTGCGCTCGGTGATTGCCGAGCAGGGTGCGTGCACCGTGACCTGCGAGTTCTGCCAGAAGCCGTACAAGTTCGATGCGATCGACGTCGAGCAACTGTTCGCCGAAGCGGCGCCGCGCGGCAGCGACACGATCAATTGAGCGGCAGAGGCGGAGAGGGGGAGGAACATGCGCGGCATCGCTCAGTCTTCGTGCCGCGCCTTGAAGGTCCAGAGCAACAGCATCAGCATGGCGATCTGCGCGAGGTCCACCATCGTCGCGAAGTCGAAGTGCACGGCGCCGTCTGATGTCAGCAAGTTCTCAACCATGAGACCGAAGAGAAACAGCGCGGCCAGCAAGTAGACAATGACGATTGTCAGCACTGTCTTGCGTCGGCCTGCAATCGGGAGGATTGCGACCAACGCGATCTGTCCGAGATAGAAGACCGCGGGTTGCGGGAAAAATAGTCCGCTGAAGAGTTTCAGCAGGCAGGCCGCGATGCCGAGCAAACACACCCCCGCATAGATCCAGGGGCTCAGTCCTTGTCGATGTGGTCCGGCGATCACTTGCGCTTGCCGCCGCCGCTGCGCGTCTTCGGTGGCTCGGTGGGATTCTCGAGCTCGTTGAGATAGTTGGGTCCGCCGAGGCGGCGCATCTGGTCGAGGATGAAATCCCTGCGCTTCGTGACATAGGCGGAAGGCGCGTTCGCCTTGAACGTGATCGGGTTCGGCAGTACGGCGGCGAGAGTCGCGCTCTCGTAGCGACCGAGACGCGCTGCCGGCATGCGATAGAACCGCTGCGCCGCGGCCTCCACGCCGTAGATGCCATCGCCGAACTGCGCGACGTTGAGATACACCTCGATGATGCGTTCCTTGGGCCAGCTGAGCTCGATGAGCAGGGTGAAGTAGACCTCGAGGCCCTTGCGTACATAGCTTCTGCCGGACCAGAGGAACAGGTTCTTGGCCACCTGCTGGCTGATCGTGCTGGCGCCGCGCACGCGCGGGTGTCGGCGCTTCGCCTGTGCTTCGTTCGAACGCACCGCGTCGCGGATCGACTTGAAGTCGAAGCCCATGTGAAACGGAAAGAATTGATCCTCGGCGGCGATGACCGCGACCGCGGCGTGCGGCGAGATCTGCTCGAGATCCACCCAGCGATAGTCGGTGTGGTAGTCAGCCTTGCCGGCACGACTGGCGTCGAGCGCCGCGTCCAGCATGAAGGCGCTGTACCACGGGTCCATCCAGCGCATGGCCACCACCGGCAACGCGGTGACGAGAAACGCGACGCCGAGCCCGATGAGCGTCCATCGGACCAGGCGCCGCGGCCAGGTCTTCTTCACACTTTCCGCGACGCCTTGGTGATGATCACGTCCGCGGCCGGCACGTTCTGGTGGCCGGAGCGAGTGGTGGTGGCCACCTTGGCGATCTTGTCCAGGACATCCATGCCGGAGGTGACCTTGCCGAACACCGCATAGCCGTAGTTAGACGGCCCGGTGTGGTCGAGGAAGTCGTTGTCCACCAGGTTGACGAAAAACTGCGCGGTGGCGCTGTTGATGTCGTTGGTGCGCGCCATGGCGAGCGTGCCGCGGGAATTCTTGAGGCCGTTGGCGGCTTCGTTCTTGATGGGCGACTTGACCTTCTTCTGCTTCATGCCGGGCTCGAATCCGCCGCCCTGGATCATGAAGCCGGGAATGACGCGATGGAACACGACGCCGTCGAAGAAGCCGTCGTCGACGTACTCCAGAAAATTCTGGGTGGAGATCGGAGCTTCCTTCTCGAACAGCTCGACTTCGAAATTGCCGAGCGTGGTTTCAAACACTAATGACACGGATTTTCCTATGTGGCCAGATTGCCTTCGGTGACGCGCTCGTGGCCGGCGAGATCGCGGTGCGAGGTTACGTGAGTAAAGCCACGGGCCACAAGCAGCGATCGCACCGGTTCGCCTTGTGTTTGCCCGTGTTCGAGGGCCAGCCAGCCGCCCGGCAGCAGGTGTTCCGGCGCGCCATTAATAAGAGTGGCGAGCGCCGCCAGGCCATCGCCCCCCGGGGTGAGCGCGCCGCGCGGCTCATGGCGCAGGCCATCGCCGCCGAGCACCGCGTCGGCGCCGGCGATGTACGGCGGGTTGCTCGCCAGCGCGTGAAAGCGGCGGCGAGCCAGCGCGGCGTACCAGTCACCCAGCGCCCATTCGACGCGCCCGTCGACCAGCCGCTCGCCATTCCCTCGTGCCACTGCCAGTGCCTCAGGGGAGGTGTCGGTACCGAGCAGGCGCCAATTCGGGCGTTCGTGGGCGAGCGCGATGGCAATGGCACCGGAACCTGTGCCCAGATCTGCGACGCTCGCCTCGGCCGTGGTCACCAGCTGAAGCACGCGCTCGACTAACAGCTCGGTTTCGGGACGTGGCACGAGCACCGCCGGGTTCACCGCGAACTCGAGCGACCAGAATTCCCGAACACCCAGAAGATAGGCGACCGGGACTCCCGCGGCGCGCTGCCGGCATGCGTCCTCGAACCGCGCCGCGACTTCGGCCGGAACGGATTCCCCCATGTGTACCAGCAGTTGCGCGCGGGTCTTGTTCCAGCACCTGGCAAGCAGGATCTCCGCGTCTCGGCGCTCGATGGTGTGCGCGGCGTTTGCCAGGAGCCGGCTACTTTCGGATGGATCGGGCATGGGGCAGCGATGATGCACGACTTGCACCCGGCATCGGTATCATGCCGTGCATGAACCGCGCGCAACTCATGGACGCTCCGGTGGGGCTGTTGCCGCTGCCGCGCCCGCTCATGACCGCCGAAGTTCTGGACGCGGCCTTTCGCCTGTTCCGGGCCGGAATACTTCGCTGTCTTCCATACTCGGGATTCGCCGTCCTGGTCCTGGAGCTGCCCACGCTGTATCGCACGTTCTTCGTGCCGGCCGCAGTTGGCCGTGGCAGTTTCGTGATTCCGCATTTCAAGCTGGTGAGCGTGGTCGTCGTGCTGCTGCTGAGCACGGCGTTGCTGGGCGTGATTACGCTGCGTCTCGATGCGCTGGCGCACGGCGTGCGGCCGCGTTTTCGCGTCGAGCTGCTCACCGCGTTGAAGCGCCTGCCGACGGCGGTGCTGGCGACGGCCTTCGCCTTCGGCTATCCGCTGCTGCTGCTGGTGCTGTTTCCGGCGCTCGTCGGTCTTCTGCCTACCGAGGCATTGTTGTTTGCCGCGATTCCCGTGGCCTGGCCCGCGGCGACATTCGTGCTCGTGCTGCCCGCGTTCTGGTGCGATCGCCTCGGGCCGTTTGCCGCCATCGCGCAGGCGGTGCGTATCTCGGTGCGCCGTTCCTGGCGCATGATCGGCGCGATTCTCGCCACGATCTGCATGGTGATGGTGTTCTACGTGCTCTCGGCCATCATCGTCGGAATGATGTCGCCGCTGTTCGGGCGCGCCGATCTGTTCCTGATAGCCACGGTCGCCTCGATGCTCTACCTGGTCGTCGGCGCATTCGGCGTGCCGTTCGTGCTGGCCGTGCTCATCGTCGCGCACCAGGATCTCAAGCTGCGCCACCAGGAACGCCGCGGAGCGCGCGCGTGAGCCGCTGGATCGGATTGTTAGGACTGGTGCTGGCGGGCGCAGCCGCGGCGGCCGACGACGCGGCGCTGCGCGTCGTGGAAGCCTGCCGCGCGCGTCTCGATCCCAGAACCGACATCGGGATCGAACGCATCCAGAAGCGCTGCCCGGAGCTGTTGCCGGCGCTTGCCGGCGCACCGTGGCGCGACCTGCTGCCACAAACGCTGCGTGAGCGGCGCGAAGAAGTTTCAGCCGAGAGCCTGCGCGCCATGGAAGAGCTGGTACGGCATGCAACCGACAGCGCGGAGATGCGCGAGCCGCCGAGCCGCGAAAGGCTCACGCCGGTGCTGGCGGCGCTCGGCGAAAAAGGCCAGGAGGGTGCGACGCGCTGGGAGCGCTTCAAGCGATGGCTCAAGGAGAAGCTCGAAAAGCGCAAGGACGACGACGAGACCAGCGCGCTCGAAAAATGGACCCGGCAATTCCAGACCAGCGAAGGTATCGCCCAGGCCATCACCTATATCGGCTATGCCCTGGTTGGAATGCTGGTGCTGTACGTCATCTGGTCGGAGTTGCGCGCGGCGGGAATCCTGGGTGGCCTGCGGCGCACGGCGGCGCGCTCCAATCCGGCGGCGCAATGGCGGCGCCGGCTCATGCTGGCCGACGTCACGGCGGCGCCGCTCGCCGATCGGCCCGGCATGTTGCTGCGGTTGTTAGGCGAGGCGCTGACGCGCTCCGGCCGCCTGCCCGCCGCCGAAGGCCTGACGGCGGCGGCGATCGTCAGGCGCGCCCATCTGGATTCGGAAGACGAGCGCGATGAACTGGCGGGCGTTGCCACGATTGCCGATTCGGTGCGTTACGGCGAGCGGCAGCCAGCCGATGAGGCGCTCGAGGGCACGGTGGCCGCCGCACGCAGGTTGCTCGAGAAATTCGCGCGCCTCGCGGCGGGCAAACGCTGATGCGCGAGCGCGGCATCGCATTCCTGCTGGCGCTGGCGGCCCTGACCGCCTTCTACGCGCTGTGGTTGCGGCCCACGCCGTCGCTCGATCCCGATGGCGAGACGGCGCGGCCGACCAGTGCCGAACGACGCGGCAACGGCTACGCCGGTTTGTTCGAGTGGCTGCAGAATTCCGGCGTCGACACGCGTTCGTTCCGCGAGCGTTACACCGCCTTGCCGGATCTCGAAGCGCCCACGCGCGGCAATCTGCTCGTTCTCTCGCTGCCCGCGGTGGAGGTTTTTCACAGCGATGAGTTCGGCGCGCTCGACAAATGGGTGCGACGGGGCAACACACTGCTCATCAACGCCGCCTTGCTCGATCAACCGGAATGGGCCGCGCGGCGCTCATCCGGTGCGGTGGTCGATATCGAGGCATTGACCGCGATCGAGTTCGAGACGCGCAAGGCGCGCGAAGCGCGGCTCGACGACACGCCGCTGGCGGAGCACGTGCGCGAAGCGGACGCACGTGCCGCCAAAAAGAAAGCCAAGCCGGGCGATGACGACGCGGACGAGGATGACGACGAGGACTCCGAAGACGAAGCGGAGGGTAAGGTTCTCGACGTGCCGGAGAAGATCGTGCTGCACGCGACGGGTCCGCATGCGCTGCTGCAGGGGGTGAAAACGCTCGCGCTGGAAACCGACTACCCGGCGGACGAGTGGTCGTTGCGCATGCCCTACGACAACTTCGTGCTCACGCTGGCGCGCGCCGCCAACGGTGAAGGTGCGTTGTTCGAGCAGCGCGTGGGTGCCGGAAGCGTACTGCTGTGCGCGGGCGGTTCGTTGTTCACCAATCGCACGCTCGGCGACGCCGACAACGCGCGGCTGTTCGCGAACATCGTGAGTGCGCGGGTCGCGCGCGACGGCGTGGTGCTGTTCGATGATCTTCGCCAGGGTTTGTCGGCGAACTATGATCCGGCGCGTTTCTATCGCGATCCGCGCCTGCTCAAGACTGTGTTCATCATGTTGGGGCTGTGGTTCGTGTGGGTCCTGGGGTCGACGCGTCTGCGCGCGCCCGCCATCGAATCGCATGATCCGTCCGAGGCGGAGCTGGTGCGCCGTGCCGGCGGGCTCCTCGCGCGCACCGTGGCGCCGCATCACACGGCGCTACGCCTGTTCGATCACTTCTTCGCCGGTGTCGCGCGCGCCGCGCGCCGCGCCGGTGGCGCCAGTTCCGAGCGCGGTGAGCTGTGGCAATGGCTGGAGCGGCACGCGGCCATCCTGCCGCAGGAGCTCGATCGCCTGAAAACCTGGTACGCGGACGCGCATTCGGAACGCAAGCTGCCGCTGGTGCCGCTGCAGAATCTTCTCGATACCCTGGAAAAAAGACTCAAAACATGAACACCGCAGTCGCAACCTTCGAACAATCCGTGCAGCGCGAGATCGCCCGCGTCATCGTCGGCGCAGAAGACGTCATCCGCGCGCTGTGCATCGCGCTGATCGCGCGCGGCCACGTGCTGGTGCAGGGGCCGCCCGGACTCGGCAAGACCTTGTTAGCCAAGACGCTGGCGCGCGTGCTGGGCGGGGAGTTCAAGCGCGTGCAGGGCACCGCCGACCTCATGCCGAGCGACATCATCGGCACACACATCTTCGATGCCTCGAAGAACGAGTTCGTGTTCAGGCGCGGGCCGCTGTTCGCCGACGTATTGCTGGTGGACGAGATCAACCGCACGGGCCCGAAGACACAGTCAGCGCTGCTCGAGGCCATGGAAGAGCGCCAGGTGTCCTCGGAGCGCGATATGTACCCGCTGCCCGAGGACTTCCTGGTGCTGGCGACGCAGAATCCGCGCGAGTTCGAAGGCACCTATCCGCTGCCCGAATCGCAGCTCGATCGCTTCATGCTGCGCATCGACATGAGCTACCCGGAGCGCGCGGCCGAAGGCGAGATCCTCAAGCGCTACGGCACCGAGCTCGAAGCGCGCGATGCCATTCCGGCCGACATCGGCGGCATCGACCGCGCGCTGCTGCACGAGGCGCGCGCCGCCGCCAGCGCGCTGCATGTCTCCGAGGCACTGTCGAACTACGTGCTCGACCTGGCGCACGCGACGCGTGAGCATCCGCGCGTCGCCCTTGGACTGTCGACGCGCGGCGCACTGGCGTTGATCCGCGCGGCGCGCGTACACGCGGGTTTGCGCAACGGCGAATTCGTGGCGCCGGACGACGTGCAAGCCGTCGCGCGCTGGGTCCTGGGGCATCGGCTGGTGCTCAAGCCCGAGGCGGCGCTCGATGGCGATACCGACCTTGGAGTGGTCGGCGCCATCCTGGACGCCACGCCGGTACCGCGTTAGGCCGGCGGGATTCGTAAATGCACTTCGCGCTCCGCGGCTACCTGTTCATCGCGCTGACCGCCTTGTTAGGCGTCGCCGGCACGTGGTCGGAGGTGCCGGCGTTCGCCGGTGCGTGGCTGGTGCCGGCGTTCCTGTTGCTGCTGGGGCTGGCGTTCGAGGCCTGGTACATGCGCGGCACGCGCGTGAAGGTGCGCATGCATGTCGATGAACGCCTGAAACTCGGACGCCCGGCGAGCGGCGCGTTCGCGTTCTCGCACAACCGGGGCCGCGAGTTGACGCTGCAATACGCGCGGGTATTGCCGGCGGCGCTGCGGCAGACGACCGACGTGCGCAGCGTCGAACTGCCGGCCGACGAAGAGCTGCTCGATCCCGCCGCGCTCCTGCCGCTGCGCCTGGGCGCCGGCCGCTTTGGCGAATTGCCGGCGCGGTTGTTAGGCCGGTTCGCGCTCGCGTGGTGGACGCGCGCGCTGCCGCAGAACCAGCCGTTCACGGTTGCGCCGGACAGCGTGCCCGGCGGTGCGCGGCCGGTGGCCGGCGAATCCGCCGGTGAGACGCCGCGGCGTCTTCCCGGCGTGGGCGTGGAGCTGCTGCAGCTGCGGGACTATGTCGCCGGCGACGCGCTGTCGCGCATCGACTGGAAAGCCACCGCGCGGCGCGGCACGCTGATTTCGCGCGAGTACAGCGAGGCGCAACACCTGGAAATCCTGCTGGTCGTGGATGCGGGTCGCGGCAGCCGGGTGCGCGCCGGCGCGCTCGATCGCCTCGGACTGTATGCCAACGTGGCGGCGCGCCTCGCCGAACACGCGGTGTCGATCGAAGACCGCGTCGGCCTGCTGGTGTACGCGGATCGCACCCTCAGCGCCTGCATGCCCGATCGTGGCATCCGCGCCGTGGCGCGACTGCGGCGCTCGCTCGAAATTCTGGAGAGCAACCGCGGCGAGTCCAATCCGATTGCCGCGGCGATCCAAGTGCGGCGGCTGTTGCGCCACCGCGGACTGGTGGTGTGGCTGACCGATCTTGCCGAGCCGGCGCGCAACGACGAGCTGATGCAGGCGCTCAAGGCGCTGGTTCCGCGCCACCAGCCCATCGTCGCCGCGCCGCATGCCGCCGAGATCGCGAGGCTTGCCTCGGATCCGGCGCGCGAGTGGCGCGATCCGGCCATCGCGCTCGCGGCGCGCGAACATACGCAGCGCGCACAGCTGCAGGTTGCCAGCCTGCGCCGCCAGGGCATCGTGGTGCTCGATGAGCCGGATGACAGGCTCGATCGGGCGGTGCTCGACACCTATCTACAGCTGCGGCGCCGCAGACGGATCTGAGCCCGCTAGGTGGCGATCCCGGGCCCGCCGCGGCTGCGCCCGAACACATATCCGCGCAGCAGCGAGATCATGAACAGCCAGTAGCCCACGCCGATGGTCACGCGCGCCCAGCGCGGCACTTCCGGATCGGGCGAGACGAAGCCTTCGATGAACCCGCAGATGAACAGCAACAGCGTGATCACGGCCAGCACGCGGATCCCCTCGGCGGCGGCCGCGCGAAATGCTTCGCTGCGCGTCAGGGCTCCCGGGCGGATCAGCGCCTCGCCGACATAGGCACCAGCGGCGCCGGCGATGCAAATGCACGACAGCTCGACGCAGCCGTGCGCGACCACGAAATCGAACAGGCGGCCGGCGAGATCGTGCTGATCGGTGAACGCGAAGATGGCGCCGAGCGACAGGCCGTTCATGCCGATCAGATAGAACGTGCCGAGTCCGAAGATGATTCCCGAACAGAACGCGAAGAACGAAACCACGATGTTGTTGGTGAGAATCGACACCGACAGGATCGCGGAAGGCGTGACGTTGAGCAGCCCGTCGGTCCACAGCTCGCCGCGTTCGACGGTGGAGATGAGCTGCGGCCCGGCGAACATGGCGATGAGGTCCGGGTAGGAGTAGATCAGCCACGCGCCAGTGACGGCCGAAACGATGAACAGCAGCGTGACGGAGAGCAGGTGAATGCGCATGGCGTGCATGGCCGCGGGCACCCGATCGCGCATGAGCGACAGCAACACCAGCAGCGTGCGCCGCGCAGGCCGGTGGATGGCGTCGTGCAGGTCGGCATACACCGCCTCCACGTATTCGGCCGAGCGCGCCGCGCCCGGATCCGGCGAGAGCCGCAGGGCACCGACCTCGTGCGCCGCGCGGCGATAGTCATCGACCACGGCGAGCGCGTCGTCGACGTTGCTGCCGCGACGGCGGCTCAACGACGCGGCGCGTTGTCGAGCGGTGTGCCACGCGGGCGGCGGATTCTCACGCGGCAGGTTTTCCAGCCGCATTTTTTCCAGGAAGGGCGCGCGCTCCATCGCGACGAGAGTACCGGCCGCCAGATCGCCGAGCCGCAGATGTCGTTTCCCGAAAAATACGAACATCAGGCCAACGACGTAGAACACCGGCATGGAATCGATGATGCGGAAGATGTTGCGCGTGACCAGCGCGCCGGCGGTGGGGACCTGGCCTTCGGGCGTGAGAATGCGCACTCCGGCCAGGCGCTTGCCGGGGGTGCGTCCCGACATGAGCGGCTCGAGGATCAGGTGATAGAGAAAGTAGATGGCCGTCGCCGGCGTGGCACCGACCAGGTACCAAAGCGTCTCGTCGTCCGGGTCGACGTTGAAGCGGATGTTGCCGAGGATCAGCAGCGCGGCGATCAGCAGGTAGGTCATCGCCAGCGCGCTGCGAATCAGCCAGTCGAGCAGAAAGGCGAAGGAACGCGCGCCAGGACCTGCGATGACGATTTGCGCATCGACGCCGGTGGCGCTCGGAACCGTGAGCACGGGCGGGACGTCGACCCGGATCGGCACGGCGCTCACGCGGCGCCCCGCTGTTCTTCCTCCGCGAGCTGCTCCGCCTGGTGCTCGTGCTGCAGGGCGTCTAACAACTCGTCGATCCTGCCCTGCATGATGTCGGCGAGCTTGTAGAGCGTGAGGTTGATGCGGTGGTCGGTGACCCGGCCTTGCGGGAAGTTGTAGGTGCGGATGCGCTCGGAACGGTCGCCCGTGCCCACCTGCAGCTTGCGATTCCTGGCGACCTCGCTGTCGCGCTTCGCCTGTTCGGAGGCCAGCAGTTTCGCCTTCATCAGCGCCATGGCACGCGAACGATTCTTGTGTTGGGAGCGCTCGTCCTGGCACTCGACCACCAGGCCCGAAGGCAGGTGGGTGATGCGAATCGCCGAGTCGGTCTTGTTCACGTGCTGGCCGCCCGCGCCCGAGGCGCGGAACGTATCGACGCGCAATTCGGCCGGGTTCAAATCCGTGACTTCCACTTCGTCCGGCTCCGCGAGGATCGCCACCGTGCACGCCGAGGTGTGAATGCGCCCCTGCGCTTCGGTGGCTGGTACGCGCTGCACGCGATGCACGCCCGATTCGAACTTGAAGCGTGCGAACGCCCCCGGTCCGGCAATGCGGCTGATGACTTCGCGATAGCCGCCGTGCTCGCCCTGGCTTTCGGAAAGAATCTCGACGGTGAAGCCGTGCGTCTCCGCGTAGCGCGCGTACATGCGGAACAGATCGCCGGCGAAAATCGCCGCCTCGTCGCCGCCCGTGCCGGCCCGCACTTCGAGATAGATGTTCTTGTCGTCGCGCGGGTCGCGCGGAATCAGCAGCGCCTTGAGCGCGTCTTCGGCGCGCTCGATTTCCGGCGCGAGCCGCGCCATCTCTTCCTGCCCCATGTCGCGCATGCCCGGATCGTTGTCGCTCTGCATTTCGCGCGCGCTCGCGAGCTCGCGCTCCAGGGCCTGGAACGCGCCGAACTGCTCCGCTACCGGCGTGAGGCGAGAGTATTCGACCGACAGGTCGCGGAATTCACGTTGTCGGCCAATGACTGCAGGGTCCGCCAGCAGTCGCCCGATTTCTTCATAGCGGTCGACCATTTTCTCGAGCCGCAGTCGAATGGTGTCTTTCACGCGAACCATTGTAAGGGGCGGAGGTCCAGTTATAGTGCCCGCCATGCCACGAAACTCCTCGACTCCGGTCATTTCACTGGCCGTTTCAATGATCATGGCGGCGCTGTTGCCGGCCGGCGCCATGGCCCTGTCCCAGACGAATTCCGATACCGCCGATCTGGTGCACGCCGATATGGCGCTGTCGCGCGGCGACTGTCGTGGTGGCACCGAGCGTTATCTGAAGGCGGCGCAGGCCACCAACGACGCGAAGATTTCCGAGCGCGCCAGCCAGGTCGCTTCGGAGTGCCAGCAGATCGCGGCTTCCGCCCGTGCCGCGCGGCGTTGGCAGAAGCTCGACCCCGAGAGTGCGCCGGCCGCTGCGGCGGTGGCGCTGGCCGCGGTGCGGCTCTATCAACCCGCGGAAGCCGGCACCGCCATTCTGCGCACGCATGCTCTCGGCGGCGACGAGTCGCTCATCAAGCTCATCGGCGACGTCAGCGACGCGGGCGGCACCGCCATTGCGTTGAATACGCTGCGTCCCCTGCTCGAGTCCCCGGATGTCTCCGACCGTCTGCTCGCCGCCGGAACCGACCTCGCGCTCGAAACTTTCGACTTCGCCACCGCGCACAAGCTCGCGGACCGCATGCTCACCAACGAGCCCGCATCGGGCACGGCGCGTGCGCAGCTTGCGCGCGTGCTGACCGCCGAGGGCGACGCGGTCGCGGCCATCGCCGTGGCGCAGGAAGCCGCGGCGCTCGAGCCAGACACCGAGCGCTTCGCGTATGCCGACACCCTGTTGCGCCTCGATCGCGTCGATGAAGCGCGCCAGGAACTCGAGAGCATGCGCAGCGACGCATCGGTCCGCGACGAAGCGGACCTGCGCCTCGGCAAGCTCGCCTACCAGATGGGCGACATGACCGAAGCCGGCCGGCGGTTCGGTAGTTTGATCGGCTCGCAGTCGGCGGCGCCGGAAGCGTTTTTCTACCTGTCGTCCATCGCCGAGCGCGAGGGCCGCACCGATCTCGCTCTCGAAGGCTATTCCAAGCTTGCCGAGGCTGGCGCCGGACTCGTCGTGCGCGGCCGCGCTGCGCGGCTGCTCCTCAAGCGCGACGAGCGCGCCGCGGCTTTTCGCCTGCTCGACGAGCACGCCGCCAAGGAACGCTCCGAAATTCTCGACGTGGAGTTCGCCAAGGCTGCGCTGCTCGACGATGTCGGACGCAGCACCGAGGCCATCGCGCTGCTGCAGCTGGCGCTCGAACGTTTTCCCGATCATCCGGGCGTGCGGTATCAGATCGCGCTGATGCAGGACAAGGCCGGCATGGAGCGCGAGTCGGTGCGCACTTTCGAGACCCTGCTCAAGGATCGTCCCGAAGACGCCAGCTTGCTGAACGCGCTCGGTTACTCGCTCGCCGATCGCAACCAGAAATTGCCGCGCGCCGAAGCGATGATCCGCAGGGCGCTCCTGGCGTCGCCCGACAATCCGGCATTCCTCGACAGCCTCGGCTGGGTGTTGTTCCGCCGCGGTGACATCCCGGGCGCGCTGCCGCAACTCGAACGCGCGTACCGCATCTTCCCCGACGCCGAGATCGCGTCGCACTGGGGCGAGTTGCTGTGGGTCAGCGGCAAGCAGGCCGAGGCGCGCGCACTGTGGGCGCGGTCACTGGCGCGATCGCCCGAATCCAAGCCGTTGCGCGCCACCATCGAGCGGCTGACCGGAACGAAGATGGAACCGCCGGCGCCGAAGGGCGACGAGGCGCCGCCCAAGGCACCCGGCAACGACGCCGTGCCGGTACCCGAGACGCCGCCCACGTCGACTTCCACGGGTAGTTAGTCATGGGCGCCGTGCGCACCGCGCTCGGCGTCGCCGCCATGGCTGCGCTGGGTTTGCTGGGTGGCTGCCGCACCGCTCCGCCGGCCGCGATCATCGGCCCGGGTGCCGACGCTCCATGGGCCGAACAACGTACCGCCCTCGAAAAGCTCGATCGCTACGGCCTGAACGGGCGGGTCGCGGTGGCGGCGAATGGCCAGGGATTTTCCGCGAGCCTGCGCTACCAGCAGTTGCCGCATGGCTCGAACCTCGCGCTCGATGGACCCCTGGGAATCGGCGGCTTGCGCGTGGTGCTCGAAGGCGACGATCTGCAGATCGCCACCAGCCGCGGCGAGAAGCTCGATGGCGAGGCGGCGCGCGCCGAGCTCGAGCGCCGGCTGGGTTTCGCCTTGCCGCTGTCCGAGCTGCGCTGGTGGTTGTTAGGAGTTCCGGCGCCTGGCGACGTGAGCGTCGAGCCGGATGACGGCGGCGCGGCGATCACCGCCTTCACGCAGAGCGGTTGGCGGGTGAGCATCAACTCGCGCGCGGCCGGGCTTGGTTTTTCCCTGCCGCAACGCCTCACCGCCGAACGCGAAGGTGCGCGGCTCAAGCTGCTGGTGGAACGCTGGCAGCAGTGACCGTGGCGTCTCAATCGCGAACCGCCTGGTCGGCGCCGGCCAAGCTGAATCTGATGCTGCACATCATCGGCCGGCGTGCCGACGGTTATCACGAGCTGCAGACAGTTTTTCAGCTCATCGACCTTTGCGATCGCATCGAGATCGGCATTCGCGATGACGGCAACATAGTCCGGGCGAAAGGGCCGGCGGAAGTGCCCGAAAGGGAAGACCTGGCGGTGCGGGCGGCTCTGGCGCTCAAAGCCGCCACTGGCAGTCCACTCGGGGCCGAAATCGCCATTAATAAGAGCATTCCGCTGGGTGCCGGTCTCGGCGGCGGCAGCTCGGACGCAGCCACGACGCTGGTGGCCCTGAACCAGATGTGGCGCACTGGGCTGTCTTTACCGGAGATCGTGGCAATTGGCGTCAAATTGGGAGCAGATGTTCCCGTTTTCGTCGCCGGACACTCTGCCTGGGCGGAAGGCGTGGGCGAAAGGCTCGAACCCGTGAAGCTCGGTGGAAATTCCTGGTATGTCGTGTTGTTTCCGGGGGTCGGGGTGCCCACGGCCACGGTATTCCAGGCCGCTGAATTGACACGGAATTCACCCCCCACCACAATGCGCGGCTTTTTGGAAACGGGCGGGCGGAACGATTGCGAAGCGGTCGTACGCGCGGGGTTTCCGGTGGTGGCTGAGGCGTTGGATTGGCTTGCGCGGCATGCGCCGGCGCGACTCACGGGTACGGGGTCTTGCGTGTTTGCGAAATTCGCGCGCGTCGAAGACGCGGAGCGCATCGCGGCGCGGGTGCCGGACCGGTGGCGCGCGTATGTCGCGCGTGGGCTGGACAGCTCTCCTTTACTGGAAGAGCTGGCCCGCTGCTCGAAGAGTTAGGCAGTTGGGGTGTCGCCAAGCGGTAAGGCAGCGGGTTTTGATCCCGCCATTCGGAGGTTCGAATCCTTCCACCCCAGCCAGTTTGTTTGGGTTGTTTGCGTCGAGGGAGTAGCCGGTGGCGGATTCGGAAACGCTGACGTTGTTTGCGGGTAACGCCAATCCGGCGCTGGCCCACGACATCGCGCGTCATCTGACGACCCCGCTGGGCCGGGCCTACGTCGGAAGATTTTCCGACGGCGAGGTGAACATCGAGTTGATGGAAAACGTGCGCGGGCGGGACGTATTCATCCTGCAGCCCACGTGTCCGCCGACCAACGATCACCTCATGGAATTGCTGGTCATCGTCGATGCCTGCCGGCGTGCATCGGCGGCGAAGATCACGGCGGTGGTGCCGTACTTCGGTTACTCGCGCCAGGATCGCCGGCCGCGCGCCACGCGCTCGGCGATCACCGCGAAGCTGGTGGCGAACATGATTCAGAGCGCGGGTGTGGATCGTCTGCTGACGATCGACCTGCACTCGGATCAGATCCAGGGATTCTTCGATATCCCGGTGGACAACGTGTACGCGTCGCCGGTGTTGTTGGGCGATGCCTACCGGCAGCGCTACGAGAACATGATCGTGGTGTCACCGGACGTCGGTGGCGTGGTGCGCGCGCGCGCGCTGGCGAAGCGGCTCGACGATGCGGACCTGGCGATCATCGACAAGCGCCGGCCACGGCCGAACGAGTCGAAGGTGATGAACATCATCGGCGATGTCGCGGGCAAGACCTGCGTGCTCGTCGACGACATGGTGGATACCGCGGGCACGCTGGCCGCGGGCGCGCAGGCGTTGAAGGACGACGGTGCGACGAAAGTGGTGGCTTACATCACGCACGCCATCCTGTCCGGCAACGCCATCGAGAAGATCATGAATTCGGCGCTGGATGAGCTGGTGGTGACCGATACCATCCCGCTGTCGCCGGAGGCGAAGCAATGTGGACGCATCCGGCAGTTGTCGGTTGCGGGGCTGCTGGCCGAGACCATCCGTCGCATCCGCGACGAGGATTCGGTGAGCAGCCTCTATTTGGATTGATGTCGGGTGGTACCGGGTTGGGATTCTCGTGATTGAGCGGAGGTCGGCGAATGCGCGAACGTCGGCTCAATCACG
>DASYKM010000157.1:0-2224 GCA_035995425.1 Steroidobacteraceae bacterium | reverse complement strand
CCTGGCAAAACGAGTTCTGCGCAGCCAATTTCCCGTGACGGAACAGCGTTCAGGGCAGGGCGCCCGGTGTCTGAGCCATGCACCTGATCATGTTGATTGCAGGTTTCGCCCGATCAGGTTTTGCCGTTTATCGCCGCAAGCGCCAGACTCTGCGCCTCGTTTAAACCGAACTTCCTTCTCGCGAAAACTGTAGGACGTTGAATTTGGTGGCGCTTTCCGGAAAATGGCCAAGGAAATGTAGCCATGTAAATAGCGAAAATGACTTGCTATTTTGCGCTTATTGTGGCACATTCGTGCCATGTATATCGAATCGGTCCCCAACCGAAACTCGCCGCCCGCGATCCTGCTGCGCGAGAGCTATCGCGACGCCGACAAGATCAAGAAGCGCACCATCGCCAACCTGTCCGATTGGCCGACCGAGATCGTCGAAGGGCTGCGCACCCTGCTCAAGGGCGGCAAGGTGGCGCCGGCCGATCAGGAAAGCATCATCGTGCGCCGCGCGTTGCCGCACGGCCATGTCGCGGCGGTGCTGGGCACGCTGCGCAACATTGGCCTCGACCGCATGCTGGGGCCGCCGCGCAACCGCTGCCGTGATCTTGTCATCGCCATGATCGTGGCGCGGCTCATTGCTCCGGCCTCCAAGCTGGCCACCGCCCGCATGCTCGATCCGCTCACTGCGTCATCGAGCCTCGGCGAGGTGCTCAGCCTCGGGCCGGTCGACGAGGACGAGCTCTATGTCGCGCTCGACTGGCTTGGCGAGCGCCAGGAGGCGATCGAGAAGGCGATCGCGCGCAAGCATCTGCACGACGGCACGCTGGTGCTCTACGACGTGTCCTCGAGCTATGTGGAGGGCCGCTGCTGCGAGCTGGCGCGGCTCGGCTACAACCGCGACGGCAAGAAGGGCAAGCTGCAGATCGTCTACGGCCTGTTGTGCGCCGCCGACGGTTGCCCGGTGGCCATCGAGGTGTTCGAGGGCGACACCGGCGATCCGCGCACGCTTGCGGCCCAGATCGACAAGGTCAAGAAGCGCTTCGCGCTCGAGCGTGTGGCGCTGGTCGGCGATCGTGGCATGATCACGCAGGCGCGCCTCGATGCCGAGATCGCCCCGGCCGGGCTCGACTGGATCACGGCGTTGCGCGCGCCGGCCATCAGGACGCTGGTCGAGGCCGGGGCGTTGCAGATGTCGCTGTTCGACCAGCGTGACATGGCAGCGATCACGTCGCCCGACTATCCGGGCGAGCGGCTGATCGTCTGCCGCAATCCCGATCTCGCGCGCGAGCGCACGCGCAAGCGCGAGGACCTGCTGGCGGCGACCGAAGCCGATCTCGCCGTCATCGCCGCCGCCGTTCGGCGTGCGCGCAGTCCACTGCGCGGCGAGGCCGAGATCGCCCTCAAGGTCGGCGCCGTCGTCAACCGCCACAAGGTCGCCAAGCACTTCGAGCTATCCATCGGCGAGGCGAGTTTCTCGTTCCATCGCAAGACCGAGGCGATCACCGCCGAGGCGGCGCTGGACGGCATCTACGTCGTGCGCACCAACCTGCCCAAGAAGCTGCTCGATGACGCGGCAACCGTCGGTGCCTACAAGAGCCTGGCGCGGGTCGAGCGCGCGTTCCGCTCGTTGAAGACCGTCGATATCCATCTGCGTCCGATCTTCCATTGGACGACGCCGCGCGTGCGCGCCCACGTCCTGCTGTGCATGCTCGCCTATCATGTCGAGCACCACATGCGCGCCAGGCTTGCGCCGATGCTGTACGACGAGACCGATCACGAGGCCGCCGCCGCCATGCGCGCTTCCATCGTTGCCAAGGCCAAGCGCTCCGAAGCCGCCAGGCGCAAGCAGACCACCGGCCTCACCGACGACGGCCTGCCGGTGCACAGCTTTCAAAGCCTGCTTGCCGACCTCGCCACCTATGCGAGGATTCAGGCGACCACCGCGCTCAACGACAAATACGTCTTCACGCTCCACACCAGGCCAACTCCGATCCAGCAGCGCGCCTTCGAGCTCCTCGCCCTCAACCCGGATCGTACCCAGTAAAGCCACCCGCGCTCGCGACAAACAGCAGCGAGTTCATTGCCTTATCGATTCGAAAGAAGGAAGTTCGGTCTAGGCATCTCCGGCCCAAGGCAAAGTCTTACGCGAAACGATTTGTGATCGCCAGAAACGTACTGAGCTGACGTCTCAGTGGAACTCATAACGGAGAATGGCGGTGAGCGGCGCCCGCTC
>DASYKM010000156.1:0-31475 GCA_035995425.1 Steroidobacteraceae bacterium | reverse complement strand
GGCTGCTTGGTCTTGGGCTCGGCTTCTTCAACTGCGAGGCCCGCGCCGCCGTGATCGGGGCGTTCGGATTCGGAAATGGGCATTGGCGCTCTTTATAGGGGTCGTCGTATGGCAACACAAGTCCGCGTCCGACACGGTGGGTTTGCCAAGACAAAACAAGCGCTTGAGACTGCTGCGGAGCGAAACGTATCATCGTGGAAATGACGGCAAACTTCTGGAATGCAAGCGCAGGCGGCAGCGACTGGCGCTCTGTGCTGCGCGCGCGCGCGCCGCAGGTGGCCACTTTCGTGCTGGCGCTCGCGCTTGCCGCGCAACTGGCATTCATTGTGGTCGCCATGACCGGCCGCAGCCGCCAGGCGCCGGCTTCGCCGATCGGCGCCAACGCACCGGTGGCGCAGCTCGACATCGGCGGCCTGGTCAACGCTCACTTGTTTGGCAATGCCGCCGCGCCGGCAAGCGGCGATGCCGCGAATGCGCCGCCGTCGAGCATGCCTCTGGTGCTCGCCGGCGTGCTCGCGACCGCGGATCCGAAACTCGGCATGGCCATCATTGGCGAGAGCGCCCAGGCAGCCAAGGTGGTCTCGGTGGGCCAGCAAGTGCCGGGTGGTGCCCAACTGAACTCGGTATACAACGATCGCGTCATCATCGATCGCGGCGGCGCTCTCGAGTCGGTACTGCTGCCGCGCCGCAACGGCGCGCTCGCCCCCCCGCCCCCGCCCTTGCAGGCTGTTTCGGCGAACAACAACGAAGCCATGGTCGAGCGCATGCGCAAGCTCGTCACCGACGAACCGGGCCTCATCGGCCAGATCATGCGTCCGCAGCCGGTATACGCCGGCGGACAGATGCGCGGCTTCCGGTTGTATCCCGGCGCCAATCGCCAGGCTTTCGCGCGCATGGGACTGCGCGCCGGCGACATGGTCACCGCCATCAACGGCACGCCACTCAATGACAAGGAACGTGCGCAGGAGATTTTTGGCACGCTCGCTTCTTCCACCGATGCCCGCATCACCATCACGCGAAACGGCCGGCAGCAGGACCTGGTGCTCAACATCGCCCAGGTTACTGCCGAGGCCGAACAGCTCGGAAATGGCGGCGACGGCAACAGTCTGGCTGAACCGCCAACTGCCGAGCCGGTTCCCACGAACGAGCAATAAGAAGGTATTCAACTCAATGATCAGAACTCCCTTCCGTGCGAGCGCGTTCTTCATGCTGTTCGCCGTCACCACGACGTGCATGGTCGGCGCCCAGAACGCAGCCAATACCGTCGGCACCATCAACGGCCAGCGCATCACGCCCAACTTCCGCGAAGTGGAGATCGGCCAGGTCATCGACGCGGTCGCGCAGGTAACCGGCAAGACGATCATTCCGGACCCGCGCGTGCGCGCGAACGTCACCATGCTGTCGCAGACGGCGATGACTCCCGATGCGTTCTACGAAGCATTCCTCGCGCTGCTCTCGGTACACAACTTCGTCGCCGTCGAATCGGGCGGCATCATCAAGATCCTGCCGGATGCGAACGCGCGGCAAATGCCCAATATCGATCTGCCCGACAACGTGCGCGGCAGTTCCGACGAATTGATCACCCAGGTTATTGCCGTACAGAACGTGAACGCCGCGCAGCTGGTGCCGGTGCTCCGCCCGCTCATGCCGCAGTCGGCGCACCTGGCCGCCTATCCCGGTGGAAACATCCTGATCATCTCGGATCACGCGGTGAACGTGAACCGCGTGATTCGCATCATCCGGCGCATCGACCAGCAGGGTGACAACGACGTCGACATCATCAACCTGCAGCACGCATCCGCCAGCGAAGTGGTGCGCGTGGTGAACACGTTCTTCGCGCAGCAGGGCCAGCAGGAAGGTGGCGGCGCTCCCGCCCGCGTGATCGCCGACGACCGATCGAACAGCGTGCTCATCGGCGGCGAGAAGTCGCTGCGCCTGCGTATCAATGCGCTCATCACGCACCTCGACACGCCGCTCGAAAACGGCGGTGACACCCAGGTGCGTTACCTGCAGTTTGCCGACGCCGAGAAGATCGCCGCCAAGCTCAAGGAACAGGTCAGCGCCACGGTCGCCATCACCGGCGGCGCTCCCGCTGCCGGCGGCGGCGCCGGCGGTGGCGGTGTCGCGGCCAGTGCCGACCGCTCGACCACAATCTGGGCCGAACCCGAAACCAACGCGCTCGTCATCACTGCACCGCAAAAGGTCATG
This sequence comes from Steroidobacteraceae bacterium, assembly GCA_035995425.1. Taxonomy (GTDB): domain Bacteria; phylum Pseudomonadota; class Gammaproteobacteria; order Steroidobacterales; family Steroidobacteraceae; genus CADEED01. The sequence continues at coordinate 29,267 of DASYKM010000156.1, read as the reverse complement.
CGCTCGCTCATGAGTGTGGTCGACAAACTCGACATCCGTCGCATGCAGGTGCTGGTCGAAGCCATCATCGTCGACGTCAGCGTCAAGAAGAATGCCGAGCTCGGGGTGAACTGGGCGATCTGGTCCAATGACAGCGACACGCGCATTCCGGTGGGCGGATTCATCCAGCCGGTCGGCCAGGTGGATCTCGTCGGCCTGGCTGCCGCGGTCGACAATCCGAGCGGCGCCGCGGCCGCGGGTGTTCCGCCGGGCACGACCTTCGGTCTCGGCCGCATTGCGGCGACCGGTGTGAATTTCGCGGCGATGATCCGCGCCCTGCAGGGTGACTCGACGACCAACGTCATCTCAACCCCTTCGGCTGTCACCATGGACAACCAGGAAGCCGAGCTCAAGGTGGCCCAGGAAGTCCCGTTCATCACCGGCCAGTTCACCAACACCGGCAACACCGGCAACAACGGCCAGGTGAATCCGTTCACCACGGTGCAGCGCGAGGAAGTAGGCACGATCCTCAAGATCACGCCGCAGATCAACGCAGAACTTGCGCTGGTGCAGCTCAAGATCGAGTTGGAGAGTTCCGAGCTCTCCGGCACTTCGGGCGATGCCAATAGTTTGATCACCAACAAGCGCACGGTGAACACCAATGTGCTCATCGAAGACGGCGGCATCGTGGTGCTCGGCGGCCTGATCCGCGACAGCGCGCTGCGCGGCGAGCAGCGCGTGCCCTACCTCGGGCGCATTCCGCTGATCGGCGAGTTCTTCAAGACGCGCAGCCGCAATCGCGACAAGACCAACCTCATGGTCTTCATCCGACCGAAGATCCTGCGCGACGGTGCCACGACCGCCTACGAGACCGGCGCCAAGTACAATTTCATTCGCGAACTTCAGCAGAAGTCCGGCAACAATCCCGGCGAAATCCTGCCGCTGATTCCTTTCAACAAGGACCCCTTGCTGCCGCCGGTTCCGCCGCCGACCAACCAGACGGTGCCCTACCCGCCGGCGGGAACCACCGGTCCCGACGCTCCGCCGGCGACGCCGCCGCCACCGAAGCCGGACGGCGACTCACCCAAGCCATGAACGACGTCGCCGCGCCCGAGGTTCGTCGTCCGCAGCGCGTTGGCTTCGCGTTCGCCAAGCGACATGGCCTGCTCGTACGCCGCATACACGAAGGCGTCGCCGAATGCGTCTATCGACCGGGTGCCGCGCCGCTCGCGGTAGCCGAGGCGCGACGCTTTCTCGGCGTTCCGATCCGTCTCGAACAAGTCGAAGAGACCGCTTTCGATTCGTTGCTGCGCCAGGCCTACGAAGCCGGCAATGACGCCATGGAAGCCGCCGAGGGCGTCGAGGAATCCACCGACCTCGCGCATCTCGCGCAGGACCTGCCCGAGCAGGCCGACCTGCTCGAGAGCGAAGACGACGCGCCGATCATTCGCCTCATCAACGCCGTGCTCACGCAGGCGGTGAAGGAAAACGCCTCCGACATTCACGTCGAGCCGTTCGAGAACCGCCTGGTAGTTCGATTCCGGGTCGATGGCGTACTGCGCGAGGTCCTGCAGAGCAAACGTGCCGTGGCGCCGTTGGTCGTATCGCGCCTCAAGGTCATGTCCAAGCTCGACATCGCCGAGAAGCGCCTGCCGCAGGACGGCCGCATCAGCCTCAAGATCGCCGGCCGTTCGGTGGACGTACGCGTGTCCACCATTCCGTCGGGACATGGCGAACGCGTCGTGCTGCGTATCCTCGACAAGCAGGCCGGACGCCTGCACCTGTCGGCGCTCGGCATGGATCCGAAGACCGAAGCGAACATCGCCGAACTCTTCCGCAAGCCGCACGGGATCATTCTCGTCACGGGCCCCACGGGCTCGGGCAAGACCACCACGTTGTACTCCGGCCTCGAGCACCTGAACGACAACACGCAGAACATCATGACGGTCGAGGACCCGATCGAGTACTACATCGACGGCATCGGCCAGACGCAGGTGAACACCAAGGTGGAGATGACGTTCGCGCGCGGGCTGCGCGCCATCCTGCGCCAGGACCCGGACGTGGTGATGGTCGGCGAAATCCGCGACCTCGAGACGGCGCAGATCGCCGTACAGGCCTCGCTCACCGGCCACCTGGTGTTGTCGACGCTGCATACCAACACCGCCGTGGGCGCGGTCACGCGCCTGCGCGACATGGGCATCGAACCCTTCCTGCTGTCCTCGAGCCTCATCGGCGTGGTCGCGCAACGCCTGGTACGTACGCTGAATCCCGACAACAAGCAGGCATTCGAAGCCGGCGAGTACGAACGCCGGCTGCTCGGCCTCGAAGCGAGCGATCCCTCGCCCACCCTCTATCGGCCGGGCAAGGGAACGGCGGGCTTCCGCGGCCGCACCGGCATCTACGAACTGGTCATCGTCGATGACCAGATGCGCACCATGATCCACGACGAAGCCGCCGAGCACGATCTCGAGCGCTACGCGCGCACGATGACGCCCTCGATCCGCGACGACGGTCTCGACAAGGTGTTGCGCGGCGAAACCACGCTCGAAGAAGTCCTGCGCGTCACGCGCGAGGACTAACTCCGCCACATGGGTGCCTTCGAATACACCGCGCTCGATACCGCGGGCCGCGAACAGAACGGCGTGGTCGAAGGCGACACCGCCAAACACGTTCGACAGTTGTTGCGCGAGCGGCAATTGCTGCCGGTCACCGTCGCCGAGGTCAAACATGGCGAGGCGAAACGCCAGCGCGGTTTCTCCGTCGGGCGGCGAGTCTCCGCTTCGGATCTGTCGCTGCTCACGCGCCAGCTCGCCACGCTCGCCAAGGCCGGCCTGCCGCTCGAAGAGGCCCTGCTCGCCGTATCCCAGCAATCCGAGAAGCCGCGCATCCAGAGCATCATGCTCGGGGTGCGCGCCAAGGTCATGGAAGGCCATACGCTGGCCGACGGCTTCAGCGAGTTTCCGAAGGTCTTTCCCGAGATCTACCGGTCCACGGTGTCCGCCGGCGAGAGCTCCGGCCGTCTCGACGGCGTGCTCGAGCGGCTCGCCGATTACACCGAAAACCGCGAGGTGACCCGGCAGAAAGTGCTCGGCGCGATGCTCTATCCAATCGTGTTGTCGATCATCTGCCTGGGGATAGTCACCGGCATGATGGTGTACGTCGTCCCGAAAGTGATCGAGGTGTTCGAGTCGAGCAAGGGCAAGCTGCCGTTCGCCACGCAGGTGTTGATCGCCGTCAGTGATTTCCTGCGCAGTTACGGCATCTATCTCGCGATCGCCATCATCGCCAGCATCGTCGGCTTCGTTTACTGGCTCAAGAGCATCGACAACCGCCGCCGTTTCCATCGATTCCAGCTGCGGCTGCCCCTGTTCGGCCGCCTGGTGCGCGGCTTCAATACCGCCCGGTTCACGCGCACCTTCAGCATCCTGACCGCCAGCGCCGTGCCGGTGCTCGAAGCCATGCGCATCGCCGGCGAAGTGGTGACCAATCTACCGATGCGCGACGCCGTGACCGCGGCGGCCGCCCGGGTGCGCGAAGGCGCGCCCATCGGCAAGTCTTTGGCGCAAAGCAAACTGTTTCCCCCCATGACGGTGCATCTCATCTCCTCCGGCGAATCGAGCGGCGAGCTCGACAACATGCTGGATCGCGCCGCCACCAACCAGGAGCGCGAGCTCGATTCGATGATGGGCGCGCTGGTGGGCCTGCTCGGGCCACTTCTCATAGTTGTGATGGGCATGTTCGTCATGGGCATCGTTTTTGCAATGCTGATGCCAATATTCGAGATGAACAATTTGATTCGCTAAACCTTGATCGATTCTCGGTTTTGGCCATTGCATGCCGCCGCCTCCCGTTTTATAAACCGCCAATCTGGGGTCGCGGCGTTATGAACGAGAAACCGGAATCAGAAGAGTTCGACGAAGACGAGGAAGAAGTTGCCTTCGAAGCCACCAGCGAAGTCGACTTCGATCGTCTTGCGAAAGATTTGGACGCCGCGAAGAAGCGCGGCCAGAAGCTGGGCGATCCCGCCTGGCGCCGTCTCGAGCGCCGGTTCGAAGACAAGCACACTGCCGAGCTCACCAGCGACTTCGACGACTACAACATCGATGACGACAGCACTGCCGTCCGCAAGATGAACAACACGAAGAACGCGGGCTGAAGGAAAAGGGGACATTCCTGTTTTTCCTGCCACGGGAAAAACCGGAATGTCCCCTTTTCCTTCAGCGGAAATCACGCGATTGGGTCACCAGCGACCCGAGCATGCGCGTGCGGTCCACCAGCCGCTGTGCCACGACGTGGGTCACCAGCCCCTCCTTCTGCAACATGCCGGAAACTTCGAGCAGCCGTGATCCATTGGCGATGCGGCGTGCCCGCGACCACACACCCTCCCAGACGATGAGATTCACGTAACCGGTTTCATCCTCGAGCGTGATGAACATGACGCCACCCGCGCTCTGCGGCCGCTGGCGCGCCGTAACGATGCCGGCGACACGCACGACGCACCCATGCGGCAGGTGGCGCAGATCGGCTGAGGTGACGACTTGGGCTGCCGCGAGCTGCTCACGCAGCAGCGCGAGCGGATGACGCCCGAGCGTGAGGCCCGTCGAGCGGTAGTCCGCGGCGATGTTCTGCCCTTCCGTGGGTGGCGCCAGCAGGGGCGTGCCTTCGGCGTGCGCCGGCACGGGTGCGAGTGGCAGCTCCTGCTCGCTGCCGGCCACCTGCCAGAAAGTCAGGTGCCGGTTGCCGGACAACTGGCGCAGCGCACCGGCGTCGGCAAGCGCTTCGAGCTCACGGCGCACCAGGTTCGCGCGCAGCGTGAGGTCCTGCACGCTGGCGAACATCAGGTCGGCGCGTGCCGAGACGATGCGTTCCGCCGCCTCCTCGCCTAACGACTTGACCATGCGCAATCCGAGCCGCAACGCCGGTTCATCGTCAGCGCGACGTTCGAGCGTGCAGTCCCAGACGCTCGCACACACGCAGATGGGCCTGACCTCGACTCCATGAACGCTCGCGTCGCGTACCAGCTGCGCCGGCGCATAGAACCCCATGGGCTGACTGTTGATGAGCGCGCAGGTGAAGGCCGCCGGCTCGTGACATTTCAGCCAGGCGGAGGAATACACCAGCAACGCGAAGCTGGCGGCATGCGACTCGGGAAAGCCGTATTCACCGAAACCCTGTATCTGGCTGAAGATCTGGCGCGCGAAACTTTCGTCATACCCGCGGTCGCTCATTCCTTTGATGAGCCGCTGCTCGAAATGCCCGAGTCCGCCGCGCCGCTTCCAGGCCGCCATGCTCCGGCGCAGCTGGTCGGCCTCGCCCGGCGTGAAGCCCGCCGCGACGATGGCGAGCTGCATCACCTGTTCCTGGAAGATAGGCACGCCCAGGGTGCGCGACAGCACGCCCTTCACGGCATCGCTCGGATAACTGACCGGCTCCAGGCCCTGCCGCCGGCGTAGATAGGGATGCACCATGCCGCCCTGGATGGGACCGGGGCGCACGATCGCCACTTCGATGACCAGGTCGTAGAACTCTTTGGGTTTCAGGCGCGGCAGCATCGACATCTGCGCGCGCGATTCGACCTGGAACACGCCGATGGTATCGGCGCGCGAAATCATCTCGTAGACGCGTGCGTCTTCCTTCGGAACGTCGGCGAGCGTGAAGGTCTTGCGACGGAAGTTGCTGACCAGCGCGAACCCGCGACGCAGCGCCGACAACATGCCGAGGCCGAGCACGTCCACTTTCAGCAGGCCAAGGTCGTCGAGATCGTCCTTGTCCCACTCGATGACGGTGCGATCGGGCATGGCGGCGTTTTCGATGGGCACCAGCTCTTCGAGCAGGCCTTGCGAGATGACGAAGCCGCCGACGTGCTGCGACAGGTGTCTCGGGAACCCCAGCAGCTGGCCGGTGAGGTCGAGCAGGAGCAGCAGCTGGGGGTTGTCAGGCTCGAAGCCTGCCTCGCGCACGCGGTCTTCATCGACCGCGGTATCCCACCACTGCATGGCGCCCGCCAGCCGCTCGGCCTGCACCGTATCGAGCCCCATCACCTTCGCCATGTCGCGCAACGCGCTGCGCGGCCGATAGCTGATGACGGTGGCCGTGAGCGCGGTGCGATCGCGGCCGTATTTGCGGTAGATGTATTGAATGACCTCCTCGCGCCGCTCGTGCTCGAAATCGATGTCGATGTCCGGCGGCTCGTTGCGCTCGCGCGAGATGAAACGCTCCATGAGCAACTGGCCACGCGAAGGGTCCACTTCGGTGACGCCGAGCGAGTAACACACCACCGAATTGGCGGCCGAGCCGCGGCCCTGGCACAGGATGTTGAGGCGGCGCGCCTCGCTCACGATGTCCTGCACCGTGAGGAAATAGGACTCGTATTTCAGATCGGCGATGAGTTGCAGCTCGTCCTCGATCTTGGCGCGCATGTCGTCGGGAATGCCCCGCGGCCAACGCTTGCGCGCACCCGCCTCGGTGAGCTTGCGCAGATGCGAGGCGGCGGTTTCTCCAGCCGGCACCAGTTCGTGCGGATATTCGTAGCGCAGCTCATCGAGCGAGAAGCTCGCGAGCGCGGCGATCTTCACGGTTTCGGCCAGCAGCTCAGGTGGATAGAGCCGGGCAAGGCGCGCGGGCGCGCGCAGATGGCGTTCGCCATTGGGATGCAGCCGCGTACCCGCCTCGGCGACGGTGACGCCGTGCCGCACCGCCGTGAGCGCATCCTGCAGGCGGCGCCGTTCGCGCACGTGCATGTGCACATCACCGGCGGCGGTCAGGGGCAGGCCGCAGGACTTGCCCAGGGCGCGGGCGTGCGCCAGCCGCTCGCGGTCGTGTCCATCCCGCGTGAGCTCCACGGCGATCCAGGCGCGACCGGCGAAGGTTCGGGCGATCCATTCACCTTCGCCTGCGGAATCCGGATCGAGCGGCGGCAGCCAGAGCGCGAGCGTGCCCGCGTTCGGGTTGCCTAACAACTGCGCGACGTCATCGCGCGTGAGCGTGTAACTGCCCTTCTCCGCCGCGCGCCGGCCGCGCGTGATGAGCCGCGACAGGCGCGCATAGCCCGGCCGGTCGAGCGCCAGGACGACCAGCCGCAATCCGCACTCGAGGCGGAACTCCGCGCCGATGATGAGCTTGACGCCGCCGATCTTCCTGGCCGCCGAATGCGCGCGCACCACGCCGGCGAGCGAGCATTCGTCGGTGATGGCGAGAGCGGTGTATCCCAGCTCCTTCGCCTGCACGACCAGCTCTTCCGCGTGTGAAGCGCCGCGCAGGAAGCTGAAGTTGCTGAGGCAGTGCAACTCCGCGTAGGCCGGAGCCGCATGGGCCGGAGCCTGGGCATTCATCCGAAAATTCCGTGCAGGAACCATTTCCGGGCGCCGGCGCATTCGCGGTAAATCCACAGCTGCGCGCCTTTGGCATCCCTGGCGCTGTAGTAATCGCGCTGAACGTCGGCACCATCCCACCAGCCGCTCTCGATGCGCTCGGGCCCGGCTAACAACTCGAGCACGCCACCGTGCCGCGGCCGGCCGCGTTGCGAATCGAGCTCGTGCGGCGTGGGCAGCAGCCACAGCGGCCGGCGGAACGGCGCCGGGGCGGATGCGTCGCCGATCGCCTGCTTCGCGCCGAGCTGTTTCGTCTCGAGCTGGGGCTCGGCCACGCGCCAGGCGTTTTCGGGTCGATGTTCCGACCGGCGGCAGATGCCGTACACCGCGGAGGCACCGAGGCGCGCGCGCAGATGCTCGATGAGCGCCGGCATTTCGCCCGCGGGCGCATGTCCGCGTTCGCCGGGCGACCACAGCGGCGCGCTCGCCACGGCGCGATTGGTGAGCGCGCCGCTGCGTAATTCGCAACACCGCACGGGCTCGGGCAGAACCAGCGTGGCCAGCCGCTCGCGCAACAGTTTGGCGAAGCTCGCCGCATTGGCTTCGGGCGCCGCCAGGCGCAGCGTGCAGCGAGTCGGGGCGGCACGGTAATGATGAAACCGGCACTGCAACGCCGTGACGCCCCGCTGGCGCACGCGCAGGAACTGCTCGAGCTCGTCCAGCAACGGCTGCAACGCGTGCAGGACCAGCACGTGATCTTCGATTTCGTGATCGAGGTCGAGCCGCCCGCGATATCGTTCGCGACGCGCGAGCCGCCGCCGCGGATCGGCGCGCTTGCCCAGCAAACGGTCGAGATCGGCAAGCGCGACCGGCCCGAAACGTTTGGCGAAGCCCGCGCGCGGCAGGCGCATCAGATCACCGAGCGTGCGTACACCCATGGCCGCCAGGCGCGCGTTTTCCTCTTCGGGCCAACGCAGCGCGGCCAGCGGCAGTCGCTTGAGCCGCGCCGGCAGCACCGCCGGATCGGTGATGAAACAACGTGCTCCGGCGCGCGCCGCGACGAGCGCGGCCAACGCGGTCGGCGCGAGCGTGAATCGCGGCCGCGCCTGGATCTGCGTGAACACCGGATCGGCGCGACAGGCATCACGCAAACGGCGGCACAGCTCGCGAAGCCCACCGAACAGGGCGATGCTCGGTTTGATCTCGAGCAGCAAACCATCGGGAGGCTCGATGGATACCCGCGGCGTGAACGTGGCGGCGATGCCCGCGAGACGCTGCAGAAGCGCGAGCTCGCGCGCCACATCGCGTGGCCGTGCATCGAGGTGAGGCGCGGCCGCGAACGCCGCGCCGAGAGTCATGCCGATGCGTACCCCCGCCGCCTGCGCCTTCGAGTCCGCATCGACGATGCGCGGATTGCGTGCTTCATCCACCACCACCAGCGGCATGGATTGCGAGGGCGCGCGCAATGCCAGCAGCGGCAACTGCGGCACGTGCGCCGCGACCCACAATTCGCGCGGCGCAAGCACGAGCGCGGTTTGTGAGTCGGGCCCCTTGGGCGGAGGCGACGCCGGCCGCACCCGTAAAACGGACGGCGTCGCACTCGACCCAGGAAGATCTTGAGCCGGTTCTGGAAAAGCGAGTCGGTAGGAGCGTGGATGCATGCCGCCACTCACGCTCACGCCGCGGCTGCGGCCCAGGTGAGATCGATGGGCTCGCGACTGCCGCCGCGGCTCTTGAGCAGGCTCACGCGCGCGCCGTGCCTGCCTGCGCAGGTCTGCGGCTCGAGCAACACCCGCAACATGGCGGGTGAGGGATCGCTCGCGAATCGCTGACTGCGATACAGCACTCCGAGCGCGCGGCCCTGCTCAGCCGCCAGTTGCAGGCGGCGAATGGCGCGCGGCGATGCCCGCGGCAGCCACGCCATGGCCACTTCGCACGCGCCCGAACGCAGCGCTTGCTCGTGTGCCCACAATGGCAGATGGGTACGCACGATGAGCATGCGGTCGAGCGCCACGCCATGCGCCGCGAGCGCCGGTGCGAACGGCTCGTGCGGTGGCGATACCCAGGTGCACCAGCGCGCCGGCGCGAGCTGCGACAACGCCGCCAGCGCGGGGAGCAGTAGGTAGAGCTCGCCGACGCCGGCTTGCGGCGTGAGGATTTCTACGAGGCCATGACGCGGCCAGCCACCGCCGGGCAACCCCGCATCGAGCGCGGCAAACCCCGTGGGAAAAGTTTCCACCGCGGCACGGCTGCGCCCACGCCACACCGACGGGTGGGCGAGCAACTCTTCCAATTGCTTTTCGTGGGTTTCGAGCATGGAGGTGCGGGTCGCATCAGCTCGCTGGTAATGAGTAAAGGAAATCGTAGAAGTGTTTGCCATCGACGATGTTGATGCTGAGCGTGCCGGTGAGGCCGGCGAGCTCGCCCGTACCCGAATCGGGCACCACGTGGATGGCCAGCGTGGGCGCGCCGCGATTCATGCACCCCGAGTGCTGCAGGATGAACCCGCCCTTGCGCCCACCGAGCGCGCCCGTCACCTGGTCTATAGCCACATAACCCGCGGAACCTTTGGTCGCCGTGCCGGCCGACAACATTTGCCCGCGCGCGGAGCCTTCCAGATCGCCGCTGAATTTTTTGGTGAGCAGGAAACGTCCAAACAACGGATCGCTGGAAACATCCGCATTGGCGAGCGGCTGTACATTCACTTCAAAACTTCCGGAGGCGCGTTTCATGTTTTTAAACAGTTAACTTGAAATTGGGATTTTCGATGATGCCGAACACATTGCCCCAAGGGTCGAGCACGTCGGCCACGCGAATGTTCTCGCCGACATCCTGAATATCCGTGCGCGGCGCGGCGCCGAGCTCGAGCAGACGTGCATACGCCGCGGTGACGTCTTTGACGCCCCAGTACGCGCCAACGGCGGATTTGCCGCGATCGCCATCGCTACCCGGCGTGAGGCCGAGCTCATAACCGCCGACGTTGAAACCCACATAGAACGGCTGGTCGAAGTACGGCGGGAACCCCAGCACTTTCATGTACCAGAGCTTGCCGGCGGCGATGTCCGGCGTGTGATAGATGGCGGTGCGCAGTCCTAACAACATGGGAAATTCTCGTTTTTATCTGAGCCTGCGCCGGATCAAGACAGGCCATTGCTTCGTGAGGAAGCGCCCCGCCGCAAAACCCCCACCACCACACCCTCGATGATGAGCGGGTCTTCCTTGATGTTGACGCGGATGGGTTCGAAGTCCGCGTTTTCCGGCAGCAGCCACACCACCGCGCCATCTTGTTTGTAGCGCTTGACGGTGACTTCGTTTTCGAGACGCGCCACGATGATCTGCCGATTGCGCACTTCGGGCGTACGATGTACGGCCACGAGATCGCCATCGAGAATGCCGGCGTCTTTCATCGACATGCCGACCACCTTGAGCAGGTAATGCGGTTTGGGTGAGAAGATCCCGGGGTCGATGTCGAGCCGGGATTCGATATTCTCTTCGGCGAGGATGGGACGGCCCGCGGCAACACGGCCGATGAGCGGCAAGCCCATTTGCTCGCGCATGGTGTCCATGAGCTTGATGCCGCGCGAGGCACCGGGAACGAGCGCGATGACGCCCTTGCGCGCCAGCGCCCGCAGATGTTCTTCAGCGGCGTTCGGGGATTTGAAACCAAGCTCGCCGGCGATTTCTGCCCGCGTGGGCGGCATGCCGGTTTCGTTGATGGCGCGCTGGATGAGACGCAGGATTTCGGTCTGGCGTGGGGTGAGATCGGACATGACGGATTCCTTTAAAGAAGAATCAGGGCTGAGGATTTGTACACTGTGAATATATCCAGGTCAAGCATCCAAACCCGCTTCGATGTGGTCGTCATCGGCGGTGGACACAACGGCCTCACCTGCGCCTGCTACCTCGCCAAAGCCGGCCTCTCGGTGGGCGTCTTCGAGCGCCGTTCGATCCTCGGCGGCGCCGCGGTCACCGAGGAATTCCACCCCGGTTTTCGCAACTCCACCGCGAGCTACACGGTCAGCCTGCTCAACCCGAAAGTGATCAAGGATCTGCGCCTCGCCGAACACGGGCTGAAGATCCTCGAACGGCCGATGCAGAACTTCCTGCCGATGCCCGATGGCCGCGCCCTGGTCGCAGGTCCAGACAGCGCGCGCACCCACGCCTCGGTGAGCAGTTTCTCGGCGCGCGACGCCGAACGCCTGCCTGCCTACTACAAGATGCTCGACGCCGCGGTCACGCTGCTGCGCTCGCAGCTGCTCGAGACACCGCCCGCAGATCCGCGCCGCTTGCGCGATCTTTGGGGCGCGCTGCAGATGGGCCGCAAATTCCGCAAGCTCGATGCCAGCGTGCAGCGCGACATCCACGAGCTGTTCACGCGCAGCGCCGGCGACTTGTTAGACCACTGGTTCGAGACCGACGCCGTCAAGGCGCTGTACGGCTTCGATGCCGTGGTCGGCAGCTACGCGAGCCCCTACACACCGGGCAGCGCCTATGTGCTGCTGCACCATGTGTTCGGCGAAGTGAATGGCAAGGCTGGCGTCTGGGGCCACGCAATCGGCGGCATGGGAGCGATCACCCAGGCGATGGCCGCCGAGGCGCGCCGGCTCGGAGTCACGCTCGAAACGGACGCACCGGTCAAACGCATCGTCGTCGAAAAAGGACGCGCCACCGGCATCGAGCTCGAGGACGGTCGCGTGATCCAGGGCAACGCGATCGCCGCGAACCTCGGGCCCAAACCACTCTTTCTCAAACTATTGGCCGCCGCCGACCTGCCGACGGAATTTCGCGGGCGCATCGAACGATTCCGCGTCGGTTCGGCCACGTTCCGCATGAACGTGGCGCTGTCGGAACTGCCGAAATTCATCGCTGCACCGCGCGACGACGGCGGCGCCCACCTTGGTTCCGGAATCATTCTCGCGCCGACACTGGAATACATGGATCACGCATTCGCCGATGCGCGCCTGGCCGGCATGTCACGCAAGCCCATCGTGGAAATGCTGATTCCCTCGACGCTTGACAGTTCTCTCGCTCCAAAGGGAGCCCACGTTGCCTCTTTGTTCTGTCAGCATTTCTCCTACAAATTGCCGGGCGACCTCGACTGGCGTCAGGAAAAGTCGCGTGCTGAAGACCTCATCTTTGCGACGGTGGAATCGTACGCGCCCAACTTTCGCGCCAGCATCCTCGGCCATTCGTCATTGAGCCCTCTCGATCTGGAAGAAAAACTCGGCCTAGCAGGCGGAGATATTTTCCACGGCGCGTTAGGCCTCGATCAGTTGTGGGCCGCGCGACCGATGTTAGGTTACGGTGATTACCGCACACCACTGAAAAGCCTGTACTTGTGCGGCTCGGGTGCGCACCCCGGCGGGGGCGTGACTGGAATTCCCGGACACAACGCCGCGCGCGAGATCTTGCGCGACGGCGTGACCAATCCTGTTAGCAGCCCTAATAGCTGACAACTCGCTATTGTCGCCACAGGCCGACACGAAACAAATTTCAGTTGCAAACAACGCGCGGGTTTGTTGCAGTAGCGCCCGCCTAATAGACGTCTACCTTCACTCAGATCGCATTCGTTGCGAGTTGATGGCGAAGCTGACTTGCTCAACCACCAATAAGGGGATTGTTCGTTATGAAGAGTGCGATTATCAAGGTTGCTGCCGTTGCAGCGTTCACCATGTTGGCCGGCTGCCAGGACCTCAAGCCTCTGCAAGCCGACGTCGACAATCTCAAACAACAGGTGAGCCGTCTCACCGCTGATCTCGCTGCTGCGAAGAGCTCGGCTGACGCTGCGAATGCCGCCGCTCAGTCTGCTTCGTCGACCGCGAGCGGTGCGCAGAGCGCTGCCAACCAGGCGTTGGCCGCGGCGCAAGCTTCGCAGTCCTGCTGCGATGCGACCAACGAGAAGATCGACCGCATGTTCCGTCGTTCGATCTCGAAGTAAGAGCTCCTTACAGCTCGAACAAGAACGCCGCGCAAATGCGCGGCGTTTTTTTGCCTGGCTTTTGGGCGAGTATCCGGACAATTCTCCGGCTCCGCGAAGTGCGAGATCATGATGCCGCCGACCCTGCCGCCTCGTTTCTGGTTTGCCGCCCTGTTCTCCGCGCTGTCGACTGGCGCCTTCGCATCGCCGCCACAGAATTTCCTTTACACGAGCTCCGACGACCTCGAGAAGATCGCGCCGATCGCCAGGCGCGGCGACATCGGCGGCGTACAGGTCGTCTACAGCTGGAAGTCGCTCGAAACCGCGCGCGACAGGTACGATTTCTCGCAGATCGAGCGCGATCTCGCGTTCGTCGACGGCCTGCACAAGAAGCTGTTCATCCAGATCCAGGACCGCTTCTTCGAAATCGGGCATCGCAACGTGCCCCGCTACCTCCTCGAAGAGCCGCAGTTCGGCGGCGGGCTCGCGCCGCAGGCCGACAATCCTGGAGAAAACAAACCCGAGGGCCACGGATGGGTGGCGCAGCAATGGAATCCTGAAGTCAGGACGCGTTACCAGAAACTCCTGCAGGCGCTGGCGCAGAAGTTCGATGGGCGCGTCTTCGGTGTAAACCTTCCGGAAACCGCCGCCGACGTCGACATCAAGCACGACCAGACGGGATTCACCTGTGACAAGTATTTCGCCGCGGAACTCGAGAACGTCGCCTTCGCGAGAAAGGTGTTCACGAAATCGCACGTCGTGCTGTACGCGAACTTCTGGCCCTGCGAATGGAACAACGACCGGAAGTTCATGTCACGCACGTTCGCGTTCGCGCAGGCGAACGACATCGGGCTTGGCGGCCCGGACATCGTGCCTTACAAGAAATCGCAGATGAACAACTCCTACCAGTTCTTCAACCAGTACAAGGGCCGATTGAGTCTGGTGGCGATGGCCGTGCAGGAGCCGACTCTCACGTACACCAATCCCGAGACAGGCAAGCGGTTCACGCGCGAAGAGTTCGTCGCGTTCGCGCAGGATTATCTCGGAGTGAACATCATTTTCTGGAGCACCACGTCGCCGTGGCTGAAGCCCGCGCAGTGAACGAGCGCGGAGAGAATTCAGGGCGTCAGGACTTCAGCGCACGCCGCGCAGATAGCGCGCCGGTTTAGCCGGCTCGACCGTTGTCGCAGCAGCCGACGGAGCGGAGGCCGCCGGCATGGCCCGTGACGCCACCACGGCCGGCACCGCCTGACCCGTGTCGCGCAGCCATTCCTGTGCCAGCGTCACGAGTTTCGGATCACCGTGCGCCAGCGCACCGGCGATGACCTGCTTTTCGAGCTCCGGATCCTTGAGAAACTGCGCCAGCTCGAAGCGCGTGCCGGCGATGGCTAGATAGGCGTGCCAGAGCGCCGTGGCGCGCCGCAATCTATCCGAAATGTTGTTCATGAGACTCATGGGGAATTACTCCACGCTCTCGCCGTGAGTACTGACGTCGAGGCCGGCGGCCTCGGCCTCTTCGCTCACGCGCAGGCCAATGGTGACCGAGATGAGCATCAACAGAATCAGGCTGACCACCAGCGCATAGGCGGCGCAGGCACCGATACCGATGAGCTGCGCGGTGATGCTGCCCTCGACGCCGCCGATCGCGACCGAAGCGAACACGCCCGTGAGCACCGCGCCGACGACACCGCCGACGGCGTGAATGCCGAAGGCATCGAGTGAGTCGTCATATCCGAACCAGGATTTGAGGCCCACGACGGCGCCAAAGCACGCGAGGCTCGCGGCCACGCCGATGACCAGCGCCGCACCGATGCCGACGTAGCCGGCGGCCGGCGTGATCGCAACCAGACCCGCGACCGCGCCCGAGGCGATGCCGAGCACGCTGGCCTTGCCGCGCGCGGCCCATTCGATGGCCATCCAGGTGAGGGCGGCGGTGGCCGCGGCGCAGTGGGTGTTCGCGAACGCGAGACCCGCGCGCCCGTCTGCCGACAGCGCCGAACCTGCGTTGAATCCGAACCAGCCAACCCACAAGAGGGCAGCGCCGGTGATCGTCAACGCGAGGTTGTGCGGGAAGATGGGATCGGTGCCGTAACCTTTGCGCTCGCCCAGCATGATCACGCAGGCGAGACCGGTGACCCCGGCGTTGATGTGCACCACGGTGCCGCCGGCGAAGTCGAGCACGCCGAGCGAAGCCAGCCAGCCATCCGGCGACCAGACCCAATGCGCCATCGGCACGTACACGCACAGCGACCACAGCGCCATGAACACCAGCATCGAAGAGAACTTGATGCGTTCGGCGAACGCGCCCGTGATCAGCGCCGGCGTGATGATCGCGAACATCATCTGGAACATCATGAAGACGGACTCGGGAATGGTCGGTGCCAGATGGCTCACCGACACCTGTCCACCCTTGGCGAAGAAGAGTCCTTCGAGTGCGAAGCGCGTGGTGCCGCCGATCCACGGCGAATCCTCGGTGAACGCCAGGCTGTAGCCGATCACGACCCACAACACGGTGACCAGGCAGGCGATGGCGAAACTCTGCGCCATCGTCGACAGCAGGTTTTTCTTGCGCACCATGCCGCCGTAGAAAAGCGCCAGGCCCGGCAAGGTCATGAGCAGCACGAGCGCTGTCGAGGTCAGCATCCAGGCGGTGTCGCCGGTGCTGATCTTGTCGGCGTCGACCAGATACGGCGCCGTATGCGCCGCCGAATCGCCGGCCGACTGCGCGAACGCGGGCGCGGCGAAGGCCGCCAGGGCCGCGAGGATTCCAAGGTTTTTGCCACTCATGACCGACATTCTGGCCTACGGCAAATCCTAGGGCTTTGCGCGGGACACCACGATTTCGGCGGCCAAATGTGCGCTATGTCTAACAAATCGCATCTGATCGCGGTGCCGCGATCAATTCGGCGAGGACTTCAGCCAGAAGCGGATCGTGGTGCCCTGCCCGACGGCGGCCTGCGCTTCGATGTCCCCGCCGTGCCGCTTCACGATCCGATACACCGTCGCAAGCCCGAGGCCGTAGCCCATGAACTCATCCTGGCGATGCAGCCGCGTGAACGGCGTGAACAGCCGGCCGGCATGCGCCATGTCGAAACCCGCACCGTTGTCGGCCACGCAGACCCAGCGCTGGCCGTCGCGTTCTTCCGTGTAGCAGCGCACCACCGGCTTCTCGGTGTGGCTGGTGTATTTCCACGCGTTGCCGAGCAGCGTGCGCAGCACGGTCATCATCAGACGCACGTCGCCCCAGACACTGATCTCAGCTTCGCCTTGGAATTCGACTTCGCGTGCGTCCTTGCCGTGACGCAATTCGTAGGTCACCAGGTCGATCAGAGTCGACAGATCGAGATTCTCGCAATTCATGTCCGCCCGCCCGGCGCGCGACAACGTCAGCATGCCGTCGATCAGGCCTTCCATGCGATCGCCCGCCTTGAGGATTTCCTTGAGGAAGGTCTTGCCTTCGTCATTCAGCACCGCGCCGCATTCGTCCTCGAGCGCGTCGGCGAATCCCTTGAGGATCCGCAGCGGCCCGCGCAGATCGTGCCCGGCCACCGACATGAAGGACTCGAGCTCCTTGTTGTTCGCGGCGATGGCGTCCTCGACCTCGGTGAGGTCTTCGAGCGTCACCAGCAGTGTCGCGTCGGTATCCACGGCGAGCGGCACGAGATGCACGCGGGCAATGAAGTTGCTGGCGTCGGGACGGCGCACCGCAACGTGCGCGTGCTGCATCAGTCGGCGGATCTCGGCAAGTCCGCGACCGAGCTCCGGAAAGAACGCAACCATCGCCCCGCCGACCAGCACCGGCACGTCACAACGGAACAGTCGCAATGCGGCGCCATTCGCCGCCGTAATGACGCCGCTGCGTGCCAGCAGCAGCGAGGGCACCGGGTGCAGATCGAACAGTTCACCCGCCCCGCCGGTGTCGGGGGCGAGACCGGTGAGGATTTTTTCAACGAGGGTGGTCATGTTTGCGTGCCGCGATAGGGGGATCGGCAATCCGCGGGCAGTCTGGATAGGGCCACGGGAAAACATTGTGTGCGCGCACGCAAATCCATCGCCCGTAGGGTTTAGCCGCAGGTTTCCGTGCCGATATGTGATGCGGGTCGGAGGAACCGGCAATGTCGTGCCGGACCCTAAGGAAATGGCTTCGGGCGCCGATATGACAACGTGTGGCGTAGTGCCGGGATGTGCGCGCCAGCTTCGTGGATAGTTATCCCGTAACTACTGGTAAACGCGCCGATGAGCACCAACGAATTCGATATCAGGAACATCCGGTTGTTGTTAGTCGAGGACAACCCGGCCGACGCACGCGTGGTCGAGCGTCATCTCAGGGACGCCGGACTCAACCAGGTCACCAGCGACTGGGTGCAGACCGCGGGCGAAGCCATCCAGCGACTGCAGACCGTGGAGTACGACCTGGTGCTGCTCGATCTGGGGCTGCCCGACGCCACCGGCCTGCAAGCGCTGCGTTCGCTGCGCGCGGTCGCGGACCTGACGCCCATCATCGTGCTCACCGGGTCCGACGACTACAAACAGGGACTCATGGCGGTGCGTGAGGGCGCGCAGGATTACCTGGAGAAGCGCCGCGTCAATGCAGGAATGCTCTCGCGCATCGTTTCCTACTCGGTGGAGCGCAACAACTTTCATCGCGACCTGGTGCGCGCCACGCGCCGCTACCAGGACTTGTTCAACAACGTGCCGGTGGCGCTGTTCACCGCGAATCAGGATGGCGTCCTCAAGACTGCCAACGCCGCCTTCGTGAAGCTCCTGTCATGCCAGGGCGTTCCGATCGAACAGGTCAACTTCCTCGACATGCTGTTCGACCCGGGTAAGCGCGCCCACTTTCTCGACCTGATGTCGCGCCAGCGCATGGTCGAAGGCTGGGAAACGTCCATGCAGGACGCCAAGGGCAACAAGCTGCACGTGTTGATCAATACGGCGCCGCTGTACGACGCCGCGCAGGCGTTCGCCGGCTGGGAAGGCTGCATCGCCGACATCTCCATGCTCAAGCAGACCCTCGAGGAACGCGATCGTCTCGAAGACAATCTGCGCCAGGCACAGAAACTCGAAGCCATCGGCCAGCTGGCCGCGGGTATCGCGCACGAAATCAACACCCCGACTCAGTACGTCGGCGACAACCTGCGCTTCCTCAAGGAATCGTTCGGTGAACTGCAGACGTTGCTCGGCGAGCTGGTGCCAATCGGTGGCGAAGCCGCCGACAAACTTCTGTCGGAAGCGGACTTCGACTACCTCAAGGAAGAGATCCCGCGCGCACTGAACCAGTCGCTCGAAGGCGTGGATCGCGTCGCCAAGATCGTGCGCGCGATGAAGGAGTTTTCGCATCCGGCGCGCGAGAAAACTGCCACCGACCTCAATCGCGCCATCCAGAGCACCTGCACCGTTGCCAGCAACGAATGGAAGTACGTCGCCGAGATCGAGATGGACCTCGATACCAATCTGCCGGCGGTGCATTGCTCCCCGGCCGAGTTCAACCAGGTCGTGCTCAACATGATCGTGAACGCCGCGCACGCCATCGCCGACGTGGTCGGCGATGGCGGCAATGGCAAAGGCAAGATCACCGTGCGCACGCGCGCCGACGGCGAATTCGCGGTCGTGGAAATCGCCGACTCGGGCTCGGGCATGCCGGTGCACATCCAGCAGCGGATTTTCGATCCGTTCTTCACCACCAAGGAAGTGGGCAAGGGAACCGGACAGGGACTGGCCATCGCTCACAACGTGATCGTCGACAAGCACGGCGGCACCATCAAGGTGACGAGCGCGCCAGGCGCCGGCACGACGTTCACGATCCGCCTACCTATTGGTGGAAATAAAGCGGAACTCGAATCCGCGACCGGAGCTGCAGCTTGAGCGCAATTCGCGTCATATTCGTCGACGACGAGCCGCGCGTGCTCGAGGGCCTCAAGCGCATGCTGCGCCCCAAGCGCAATGAATGGCAGATGACTTTCGTCGGCAGCGCCCAGGCCGCGTTGGAAGCGCTCAAGGTCGAGCCCTGCGAAGTCGTGGTGACCGACATGCGCATGCCAGGCATGAACGGCGCTGAGTTGCTCGAAGTCGTGCAACGCGAATACCCGGATACGATCCGCCTGATCCTCTCCGGCCAGGCGGAGACCGAATCGGTCATGAAGGCGCTCGGGGTATCGCATCAGTTCCTCTCCAAGCCCTGCGACGCCGACATCCTGCAAGGCACGATCTCGCGCGCTTTTGCGCTGCGCGACCTGGCCGGCAGCGAGGCCGTCAAGGGCCTGGTGGCGCGCATCAACAAACTACCGACGCTGCCGGCTACCTACCAGAAACTGGTCGAAACGCTGAAGCAGCCGAATTCCAGCATTGAAGACGTATCGGCCGTGATCGCCACCGACCCGGCCATGACCGCGCGCCTCCTCAAGCTGGTGAACTCGGCTTACTTCGGGTTGCAGAAACCGGTGGCCGACGTCGCGCGAGCCGGTGCGCTGCTCGGACTCGACCGCATCATGGCGCTGGTGCTGGGCCAGGGAATCTTTTCCGACTGCGCCCCGCCCAAGGTGGAAGGGTTCAGCATGGAGGCGTTGTGGCATCACAGCGTGGCAACCGCCACCGCCGCGCATCGAATCGCCATCGCTGAACAATTGGACCGCGAACAGGTCGCGGCGGCGTTCCTCGCCGGCATGCTGCACGACATCGGCAAGCTCGTTCTGGCCATGGGCTTGCCGGAACAATACGCCAAGGTCCTGAAGATGACCGGCGACCGGCCCGGCGAATTGCAGCAGATCGAGATGCTCGAGCTGCGCGCGGCCCACACCGATGTCGGTGCCTATCTAGTCGGCCTGTGGGGCCTGCCTAACACCATCGCCGAAGCCATCGCCTACCACGAAGATCCCACGCAGGCGCCGAACCCCGGGTTCGGTTTGCCGGGAATCGTGCACGTGGCGGACCGTCTCGCGCACCGCCCTGACATCAGTGACGTGCGCTCGGCGGATCTCGGCCTGAACATCGCCTACCTGGATGCCCAGAAGCGCACGGATAAATGGAATGAATGGCGCGAAGCCTGCGCGCCGACGATTCAAGGAACGACTTCATGAGTTTGACTAACCGGGTCCTGTTCGTCGACGACGAGCCCAATGTGCTCGACGGCATTCGGCGGCAATTGCGCAATCGACTGGATCTCGAGACGGCCATCGGCGCGGCCGCCGGCCTCGCGATGATCGAAACGAAGGGACCGTTCGCCGTGGTGGTGTCCGACATGCGCATGCCGGAAATGAACGGCGCGCGCTTTCTCGCCAGGGTCAACGAAATCTCGCCCGATACGGTGCGCATGGTGCTGTCCGGCCAAGCCGACCTCGACTCGACGGTCGCGGCGGTCAACGAAGGGCACATCTTCCGTTTCCTGATGAAACCCTGCGATACGGACAAGCTGATCCAGTCCATCAATTGCGGCATCGATCAATACAACCTGGTCAATGCCGAGAAAAACCTGCTCGAGAACACGCTCAACGCCACCGTGAAGGTGCTGGTCGAAGTGCTCGGCCTCATCAATCCGGCAGCCCAGCAGCGTGCGTCACAGATCGAGAAGTACGCCGAAACCGCCAGCCTCGCCCTCAATTTGCCGGGCGCCTGGAAATACCGCCTGGCCTCCATGCTCTCGCAGGTGGGCTGCATCACGCTGCCCGCCGAAACACTCTCCAAGGTCTACGGCGGCCAGCCGCTGAGCGATGAAGAGAACAAGCTGTACGAATCGCATCCGGAAGTCGCCGGGAAGTTGTTAGGCCAGATTCCGCGCCTCGAGGACGTCGCCGGCATGGTGGCCGGGCAGCTGCGTGCGCCGAGCAAGACCGTGACCGGCACCGACTTCGCCAACATGAACCCGCAGCATCTTGGCGCCGCCATCCTCTGGACCGCGGTGCGCTTCGACCAGCTGGTCAATCAGGGACGTTCGGCGCAGGCCGCCGCGCAGCAGATCCGCCAGCTCATCCCGCACCTGCCCGCCGGCATCACCGAAGCCATGGTGAAAGCGCCGGTTGCCGCAGGCGGACGCCGCGAATCGCGCGCGGTTGGCGTGACCAATCTCGCGGTCGGCATGGTGCTCGAGAGCGACGTGTTGAGCGTGAAAGGAATTCGACTCGTGCCGAAAGGCGTGGAAATCACCGGCTCGCTGCTCGGGCGATTGCGAACCATCGCCAACGGCGTCGGTGTGGCGGAACCCATCCGGGTTTCCGTGCTGGTCCGGGAATAAGGGTGACGATCATGGAAAAGAGCAAACTACTGTTGGTCGACGACGAACCGAACCTGACATCGGCGCTGGTCCGCAGCCTCGATCGTTCCCAGTTCGAAATCTTCACGGCCGATTCGGCCCAGCAGGGCCTGATGATCCTCGCCGGCAACGATATCGACGTGGTCGTCTCGGACGAACGCATGCCCGGCATGACCGGCAGCCAGTTCCTCACCGAGGTGCGCAAGAAGTGGCCGCACACGATCCGCATGATCCTCTCCGGACAGGCGGACCTGGAGGCCGCGGTGCGCGCCATCAATGAGGGCGAGGTGTATCGCTTCCTGCTCAAGCCCTGCCATCCCAAGGAACTGCAGCTCACCATCCTGCAGGGGCTGCAGCACAAGAAGCTGGTGGCGCAAAGCCGCAAGCTGCTGCAGGAACATCAGAAGACCATGAACCTCATCGAGGCGCTCGAGAAGGACAATCCGGGCATCACCAAGATCGACCTCGACGAAGACGGCGCGATCATGATGGAGGACGACAGCGGCGCCAACGAGGACGTGCAGTCGCTGTTAAATGATCTTGAACGCGAGATGTCGAAGGCAGCCCGACGCTAGACGGGTGGTGCCGGGTCGCGAACCCCTTCCCCGCACACCGTTCCACGCGTATCTTCGAGCGCTGCGGCAGGATGCTGCGACAACGAGGTTCGTATGGACACGAAGAAATGGATTTCTTTGGCGGCCGCGCTTTGCGTCGCCATCGCGCTCTCGCTGCTACTCCCCTCGACCGCGTTCGCGCAGACCTGCGGCCTCGTCGCCAACAGCGGATTCGAAAGCAACCTGACCGGCTGGGCGGGCACGGGCCCGGTCAGCATCGTGAGCGACGCGCACTCCGGCACGAAGGCCGCGCGAATCGGCACCGCGCAAGGCGGCGTGAACGGCTCCGGCAATTTTCCGGTCTCGGCGGGTCAATCGCTGACCTTCCAGGTATGGGCGAAGGTCACGGGAAATCCGTCATGGGCCGGCGTGGGTCTCGACTTCCTGAATGCGGCGGGTGCCGAAGTCTCCGAGATCAACACCCCGGTCACCGGCGGCACCTATGCGCTGCGGTCGACGACGCGCACGGTCCCCACGGGTGCGGTCGCAGCCCGCATCTGGACCTGGAAGAGCGGCAGCACCGGCTATCTGTTTCTCGACGACGTCTGCGTGACGGTGCCGGATTCGCAGGCACCGTCGGTACCCGCGGGTCTCTCCTCCGCATCGCCCGGCACCGGCAGCTTCACGCTGCGCTGGAATGCCGCGACCGACAATGTCGCCGTCACGGGCTACGAAGTTTTCCGCGGCGGCGTGTCCATCGGCAGCACGACGGCCACCTCTTTCAATGTCACCGGTCTCGCATCGGCCACCACCTACGCCATGCGGGTTCGCGCGCGTGATGCCGCCGGCAACTGGTCGGCGCAGAGCGCGACGCTCAGCGTCACGACTGCGGGCGCCACCGCCAGCTACGACATCACCATCGACAAATCCGCGCGCAACCAGACCATCGACGGCTTCGGCTTCTTCGGCGCGCAGAACAACTGGTGGGCCGGCTCGAGCTCCCTGTGGAGCGACGCCTGGGGCGACCAGGTCATCAGCGATCTCGGCATCACCATCTGGCGCAACGAACACTATCCACCCTCGGACAGCCTGGATACGCAGGATGCCAACTGGACCAAGCAGCTGCCGGTCGTGCGCGGGCTCAAGCGCAAGGCGGACCAGTACGGCGTCAACCTCAAGTTCATCTTCACGGTGTGGAGTCCGCCCGCTTCGATGAAGGTCCAGGTGGACGACAACACCCGGCTCATCGGCGTCCCGCATCCGTCCGGCACCAAGCAAGGAGGCGCGCTCGACCCCACCAAGTACGGCGAGTTTGCCGCGTGGATGGGCCAGGGAATCGATCAATACCGGGCCGAGGGCATCGAGCCCTATGCGGTGAGCCCGCAGAACGAGCCGTTCTTCGTGCAGGGGTTCAACAGCTGCTGGTACAAGCAGGAGTGGTATCCCGAGATGCTGATCGGCGCCATGTCGATCCTCAAGGCTAACTACCCCAACGTGAAGGTGTTCGGCAGCGAGGGCATGCTCGAGATGGAGGCGGCCGACAACAACTGGCAGTGGTTCTATCACAAGCAGATCCTCGACTCGCCCGCCGCGCGCGCCAACGTCGACATCCTCGCGGTGCATGGCTACAGCGACGGTGTCGCCCCGACCTCGGGAAGCACGCTCGGGCACCTGTGGCAGAGCCACAAGCAGCACTTCGCCGATCCCATGAACAAGAAAGAATGGATGACCGAGACCTCGGGCTACCAGGACGCGTGGAACGGCTCGCCGGGAGCGTTCGCGCTCGGTCTCGACATCATCTCGGCGCTCAACAACGGCAACCTGGCGGGCTGGGTGTGGTGGCAGGGCAGCGAGAATCCCGGCTCGACCGCCGGCGTGGGCGAGTTCGCGTTGATGAATGGCGCGGTCAAGGGCAAGAAGTACTTCGTCTCGAAGCAGTTCTACCGTTACATCCGCCCGGGCGCGGTGCGCGTCGGCGCCACCAGCGCCAACAACAACGTCTTCGTCTCCGCATATGAGCACGCGGGCGCCGGCACGCACACCATCGTGCTGGCGAATACCGCAACCACATCGCAAACGGTCACGTTGGGTGGTGCGGGGCTTCCGGCCAGCTTCACGATCTACCGCACCTCGGCAACGGAGGACTCCGTGAATGCGGGCGACTACGCGACCGGCACGCCGCTCGCCCTGCCCGCGCGCTCGATCACTACACTGCAGGCGGGCGGCACGCCACTGGCGACGACACCCGGCAACTAGTAGCGGATGAGAGCCGAGCCCCAGGTGAAGCCGCCACCAAAGGCTTCCAGCAGCAGCAGGTCGCCGCGCTTCACGCGGCCGTCGCGCACCCCGGTATCCAACGCCAGCGGCACGGACGCGGTGGACGTGTTGCCGTGATCCTGCACGGTGACGATCACGCGTTCCATGGGCAGTTCGAGGCGTTTGGCCATCGCAGAGATGATGCGGATATTCGCCTGGTGCGGAATCAGCCAGTTCACCGCGGATTTCTCCAGGCCATTGGCGGCCAGGGCCTCATCGACCGCGCCGCCGAGCTTGGTTACGGCAACCTTGAACACTTCGCTGCCCGCCATGCGGATGCCGATGTCGACCTTGTTCGTGACCGGATCCACCTTGAAGCCGGTCGACACGCCGCTCTCGACGTACAACAGGTCTTTGTAGGCGCCGTCGGAGTGCAGGTGCGTGCTCATGATGCCCGGCTCGGCTGAAGGCTTGAGCACCACGGCACCGGCACCGTCGGCGAACAGCACCGCGGTGCTGCGATCGTTCCAGTTGGTGATGCGCGACAGGGTCTCGGAGCCGACCACCAGCGCACACTTGGCTTCGCCGGCCTTGATGAACTTGTCGGCGATGGACAGTGCGTAGATGAAGCCGCTGCAGGCGGTCTCGACCGAGAACGCCGGACAGCCGCGCGCGCCCAGGCGCGCCTGCAGCAACGTGCCGCAATTCGGGAACACCAGGTCGGGCGTGGTGGTGCCGAACACGATGAAATCGATTTCCGCCGGCGTGACGCCCGCGGCTTCGATGGCGCGGCGCGCCGCGAACTCGCCCAGGTCGACGGTAGTCTGGCCGTCGGCGGCGATGTGCCGGCGTTCGATGCCGGTGCGCGAGCGGATCCACTCGTCGGTGGTATCCATCTTCTTTTCAAGATCGAAATTCGTGACGATCTTTTCCGGAAGGTAGGAGCCCGTGCCGGCGATGCGTGAATACATGCGAACCCTTTTAGTTGTTAGGCGGCGCTTTCGCCAGTGCACTCGCAATGGCCGCGGGCAGGCCGCGGCGCATCGCCGTGGCGGCCGTGCTCACGGCCTGGGCGAATGCGACGCGGTCCGCGCTGCCGTGGCTTTTTACCACGACTGCGGTCAGTCCGACCATGCAGGCGCCGTTGTAACGGCGCGGATCGAGCTTGTCGCCCACGCGCCGCAGGACCGGGCGGGCTAGCAATCCGGAAATCTTGCTCAGCGTGTCGCGCGAGAATTCCGTGCGCAGCTGTTCGACGATGAGCTTGGCGAGACCTTCCATCGCCTTGAGCGCGACGTTGCCGGTGAAGCCATCGGTCACCACCACGTCGACGTTCTCATCGAAGATGTTGTTGCCTTCGACGAAGCCGAGATAGTTGACGCCGCTCGCGCGGATCAGCTCGTGCGCGTCCTGCACGAGCTCGTGACCCTTGGTGTCTTCTTCGCCGATGTTGAGCAGGCCGACGCGCGGATTGGCGATGCCGAACACGTCACGCGCGACGATCGACCCCATGGTGGCGAACTGAGCGAGCTGCAGCGCCGTCGCCTTGGTGTTCGCGCCGAGATCGAGAATGTGGGTGTGACCGCCGTTGCGCGCCGGCACCGACGACATGATGGGCGCGCGCTCCACCGGCCCGACCGTCTTCAGCACGAAGTGCGCCATGGCGGTCAGCGCGCCAGTGTTGCCGGCACTCACCATCGCCCCGGCGCGACCTTCCTTCACGAGATCGATGGCGATGCGCATGGAGGAGTCCTTGCGCCGGCGGATCGCCTCGCGTGGATGCTCCGACATGCCGACGACGCTCGCCGCAGCATGCATCGCCAGGCGCGCACGCAGACCCGCCGGCACGGTTGCCAGCGCGGGTTCGATGACTTCGGGTTGGCCCACGAGGATCAACTCGAGGGAGGGATCTGTGGCGAGTGCGAGCAGCGCGCCGGGTATGCACTCCGACGCACCGGTGTCGCCACTCATCACATCGACGGCGACCGACGGCATGAATTACGAGCGGAGCCGAGCGCCCCGCTCCGCAACTATTCTTCGGTCTCGACTTCGGCCGGTTTTTCGATGACGCGTTTGCCGCGATAAAAACCGTCGGGGGTGATGCGGTGACGCAGGTGGGTTTCACCCGACTGCGGATCGACGGACAAGGCGGGCTTCGAAAGCGCATCGTGCGAACGATGCATACCGCGCTTGGACGGCGTTTTACGACTTTTCTGAACGGGCATGGAACCAATCCTCTTGGGCGACTACTACTTGCGTTTCAACAGTTCGCCCAACTGTGCAAACGGTTTTTGAACCTGGCGGTCGTCCGCCTCCTCGGCGTCGACCTCTTGTCCGGGCAGTTGCATCTTGCCGCCCGCACACTCGCTTCCTTCCTCATGCCGCGCCACGTTCGGCAGCGCCAGCAATATCTCTTCATCCACGAGGTCACGAACGCTGACGCTTTCGGCCTCGACCAGAAATACTTCCAGGCCCTCGGGCACCCGGTCGGCCGCGGCGTAATCGCTGACCAGCGCGATGCGCGACTTAACCTTTATCGGCCAGCGCATCGCCTGCATGCAGCGCTGGCAAACTACTTCCGGCGCGGCGCTCACATCGAGATCCGCCACCGCCTGTCCGACTTGCCGCGAGAAGCGCACATGGCCGCTTGCCGCACCGTCGACCGCCGACAATTCATGCGAAACCCGGGGCAGTTCGGCGAGCGGAATCGTAAAGTCGATCGCTGCTTCGGTGCCTACCAAGGAATCGATGGGAGCGCGTCGGGACCAGCCCAGTGACATGGGGCGCGTATGATAGGGACCGCCTCCCCCCAAGTCAAAACAAAATTAACTCTAAGCCCTTGTTTTTATGAGCCCCAATGCGCCAACGCGACCGCTGATACTCGCCTCCACGTCCCGCTATCGCACCAGCCTGCTGCAGCGCTTTGGACTGGAGTTCACCGCCCGCGACCCGGCCGTCGATGAGATCGAACGGCACGGCGAAACGCCGCGTGGGCGGGCTTTCCGGCTGTCCGAGGCCAAGGCCGAGGCGGTGGCGGCGCAATTCCCCAATGCAATCGTGATCGGCGGAGACCAGGTACCCGCCACCAGCACCACGATTCTGAACAAGCCCGGCAATGCGGCCAATTGCCGCGAGCAACTCAAATTGCTGTCCGGCTCCACCGCCGAGTTCTATACCTCCTGCACCGTCCGCTGCCTGGAAACCGGCGTGAAGCTCTCGCACGTCGACACCACGGCGGTGAAGCTGCGGCCGCTGTCGGACGCGGAAATCGATCGCTATATCGAGCGCGAGAAGCCCTTCGACTGCGCCGGAGGCTTCAAGGCCGAGGCGCTCGGAATCGTCTTGTTCGAACGCATCGACACCGAAGATCCGACCGCCATCGTCGGCATGCCGCTCATCTGGCTGGCGGGGGCCTTGCGCGCCGTCGGCTTCGCCGTCCCCTAGCTACTTCCCGCCCTTCGGCGCGCTCAAGGAATCGATGACCGCGGCCAGCTCCGGCGGCAGCGGCGCGCTCACGCTGAACTCCATGCCCGTGTCCGGCCACACGAAGCTCACGTGGTGCGCATGCAGGAACATACGCTTGAGCCCGAGGCCGAGCATGGTCTCGTTGAACTCGGCTTCACCGTATTTCTCATCGCCCGCGAGTGGATAGCCGGCGTGCGTCGCATGCACGCGAATCTGATGCGTGCGCCCGGTTTCGAGCGACACCTCCACCAGCGATGCGCGTTTGCCGAAAAACTGCACCGGCTTGAAGACGCTCACGGCCTCCTTCCCGGATTCATGCGCCTTCACCGTCCGCTCGCCGCCGACACGAATATCGGTGCGCAGCGGCACGTCGATGCGTTTCTGGCCCAGCTCCCACTTGCCTTTGACGAGCGCCAGGTAGCGCTTCTCCACCTTGCCGTCGCGCATCAGCGCGTGCAGCGTGCGCAGGGCCGCGGGCTTGCGCGCGACCATCAGGATGCCGCTGGTATCGCGATCGATGCGGTGAACCAGCTCGAGTGTTTCATCGGGACGCGCGGCGCGCAGCGCCTCGATGACTCCGAAGCTCACGCCGCTGCCGCCGTGCACGGCGACGCCGGCAGGCTTGTCGATGACCAGCAGCCGCGCATCCTCGTACACGATCGCGCCGATGAGTCCCTGCACCATGGCCGGTGGCGCGCGCCGTGGCGGCGCGGCTGCCCCGACCCGTACCGGCGGAACGCGCACGATGTCGCTTGCCAGCAACCGCGCCTCGGGCTTGGCGCGTTTGCCGTTGATCCGCACTTCGCCTTTGCGAATCAGGCGGAATATGTGGGTCTTGGGCACGTCCTTGAGGAGCTTCGCCAGGAAGTTGTCGAGCCGCACGCCAGCGCCTTGCTCGCCGACCGTCACCTGCTGAACTTTGGCGGCAGCCATCGGGGGTTCTGGCGGACTTTGCAGCGCCGGCGCCACAGGGGTTTCGTAACGTCTTGTTTTCACTAAGGGTCTCGGGCTATGATGCGCGCCGTCGTCGTCCCCAGCTTGTGTGTGACGACGCGATGCCGCGGTAACGCTGATCGCAACAGTCGCAACGGATAAGTCGACTAGTCGAACGCGCGCCGCATGTTAGTTGGTCCTCGATATCGAGGCCATCGCTCGAAGGCCGACTTGAATCGTCGCGCTGAAGTGCTCGTCCAAAAGACGCATTCCGCGCACCGTCGGTGAAGTAGCCCAAAGGGTTTTGGCGCTCCGCCCCATCAAGGGACGGACATACAACGTGAATACACGTCTACCCCACAACAGTCTTTGGCCTCACGGCATGCCCTTCCGCGTCGCGCGGTTGTCTGCAGTGCCGTCCGTAAGGATATCCGCCGTTCGAATCGAGTTGGCCCGACAGAAGTCATTAGGGTCCAATTCAAATGAAGAGAATGCTCGTCAATGCAACTCAGCAAGAAGAGTTGCGCGTCGCGCTCGTTGATGGTCAGAAACTGTTCGACCTTTCCATCGAAATACCTTCCAAAGAACAAAAGAAAGCCAACATCTAC